>BNUW01000051.1 GCA_025997655.1 Spirochaetia bacterium | reverse complement strand
GGCCGTCGGGACAATTTCTATACCGCTCTCAAGTATACCTTCAGCCGGTTTTTACATGAAGACTGGTCTGCTTTTATTGTTTTTGTTTGGGGTGATGAACCTGACGGGTGATACTTTGAATTGCTGATCTGACCCTGTTCAAAGGTTGTAAATGGAACAGCCAAAATCCTGAAAAGTTGATAAACAATTGATGGTTTGTTGATAAGCAGTTTATACCCTCATATTACTTTGTAACTATCACAAGGAAATGACTCATAAATGAGTTTAACATTCTTTGTGGTCTTTTACCTCGTATGAGTGTAAATGAATCTATATGGTAAACCTTGCCGAGGGGCAAGGGAAGGAGTCTATCATGACTAAGAAGAAAAAGCTGATTATTGGCGGAGTAGCGGTCTTGCTTGTCCTTAGCAGCCTGTCGGGGTGCGCTTCCACACTAAGGCGGGGAATCACCGGCATGGGGCGGGAATTAGTCGGCATGGGAGAGGATTACATCGGCATGGGCATGACCGTTTTGCCAAGTTTGCAGGGCAATGCCACGATTGCGGTAAAAGACTATGAACCATTGGAACTGGTCTTTGTCACTACAACCTCGAAAAAAGGCGAGAGCGCGGATGTCTACGGCTTATTGCTCAAAGAGGCGCAAAAATTTGGTGCACACGGGATAACAAATGTGAACATTGGCATCGAGGGAAAAGCTTCGTCCGGTGAGGTGACATTTTCCGGTTCCGCCCTTGCCATAAAATACACTGCGGCGGTTGCGGTGCCCGTAACAAACAATGGCTTTGGCGTTTTTAAATAGGGACGCTGGTGAAAAGGTAATCTGCGGCTGTCTTTATACAGGCAAGCCGCAGATTATCCCTGTAAACTCATAATTAATAGAAATAAAACAGGAGGGTATTCCTTATGTGGATAATATACGCATTATTATCGGCCCTGTTTGCCGCATTGACATCAATTCTGGCAAAAGTTGGTATTGCAGATATAAATTCAAATTTAGCAACGGCAATACGAACCATTGTGGTTTTAATTATGTCATGGGCGGTTGTTTTTGCAACAGGAAAACAAAATGATATTGGAAATATTGGACATAAAAACTTATTGTTTTTAGTATTATCAGGAATAGCAACAGGGCTTTCATGGCTTTGTTACTATAAGGCATTGCAAACCGGCCAGGCATCAAAAGTGATACCGATAGATAAATTCAGTTTGGTAATAGGTATGGTATTGGCATTTATTGTATTAAAAGAAACCGTAACTATAAAAGCGGTTATTGGCGGTCTTTTGATTACCGCAGGAACATTTGTCTTAATTTTCTGAGAAATTCATTAAGGAGTCTCAAATGAAAAAAGCGGGTGTTTTCTTTTTTGGTTTTTGTTCAATGGTATTCTGGGTATCCTGCGCAAGTTCTCCGTTATTGCTTCAGAATGATGAAAATTCAGAACAGTCAGAACAAACTTATAAAATATCTTTTTTGGCATACGGCCCGGGAACTTCGCTTGGAGAAACAAGATCAATAGCCGGACATGCTTCCCTGTCTATTGGTGGTCCGGGTGTATATGGATTTTATCCAAACATACCGGGAAAATTAATATCAAAACAGGGACAACTAAAATATAGTACCGAGTATCCGCTGAATCAAGTGCATACAGATTTTCTCGTGAGTGAAAACACACGAAACAAGATTTTGGAACTGCTAACCGAATGGGAAAATACGCCTCCCCCTTTTAGTATCCCCGCAAATGATTGTGTCAGTTTTATATATCGGGTATGCGATGTTATAGGGCTTAAGTATGATCCGCTCGTACTATTGCCCAAAAACGCAATACGCACAATCCGTATTTTCAATAATCATGATAGGGTTTATTAAAATGCACAAAGCCTTCTTTTAGTATTTTTTTAACATGGTTATTGGATAAAAAATAAAAGGCTATACGCCCCTCTTTACGGTAATCAACAAGGTTTGCAAGCCGTAAATCTTTTAATTTATGGGAAACAGCCGATTTTGACATATTAAGCAATGCCCCTAAATCGCAAACGCATAATTCCTCATTAGTTAAAAACCAAAGAATTTTAACTCTTGTAATGTCGGCAAATGTTTTAAACAAATCGGTAATGTTTATAAAGGATTGTTCGGCAGGCATTATGTGCCTGACTTTATTGACAATATCTTCGTGGATAATGTCACAGTCGCAAACCGCTTGATTTTTTGCCATGTGGACTCCAAATTCTTCAAAATATAGTTGACAAAATTTTCAACCTTTTGTATAATATAAAAGATGGTTGGGTCTGTCAAGGGCATAATCCCCTAATTTTGTGTTTTTGGAGGACTTATTAATGAAAGACAGAAAAAAATCGGCAATGGCTTTTATTATGCTTATAGGAATCTTAAGCCTTTTTTCGGACATGACCCATGAAGGCGCCAGAAGCATTCTTGGGCCGTACCTGAAACTACTTGGGGCTTCGGCGGCGGCCATAGGCTTTGTTTCCGGTTTGGGTGAATTTATCGGATATGCGTTTCGCCTGATAACCGGTTTCATCAGCGATAAGACACAAAAATATTGGACCATGACCATAATAGGGTATGCTTTTAACCTTGTCGCAATTCCCCTTTTAGCCTTTGTTCCTGAAAATGGTTGGAAATATGCCTGTGGCCTCTTAATAATTGAACGGTTTGGGAAAGCAATCAGATACCCTGCCAAAAATACCTTAACGTCATTTGCCGCAAAAGAAGTAGGGGTTGGCAAGGGTTTCGCAATTCAGGAAGCGTTGGATCAAATAGGCGCCTTTTTAGGCCCGGTAATGCTTTTTATTATAATGACCCTGCGGAATGGGTCAGATTCATATCGCAATTATGTTGTTTGCTTTTTGGCATTGGGAATACCGGCAATTATCACCTTCGGTATCCTGTTGGCGTGCAGATATCTATATCCAAAGCCGGAGGAATTTGATACCAGCGAAACTGATAATAAAAAACTCAGCGTAAACAAAGCGTATCGGTTTTATATTATCGCCATAGCTTTTGTCGCCGCAGGTTTTGCGGATTTTCCCCTGATTGGATACCATATCGCAAAAAATCAACTATTTGATGAAAACTTTATACCGATATTATATTCATTAGCCATGGGGGTAGACGCGTTCTCAGCTTTGTTCTTTGGCGCTCTTTATGATAAAAAAGGAATTAACGCGATAATCATCGCTTCAGTGATTTCTCTGTTTTTTGCTCCATTTGTGTTTTTGTCAGGCAATCCGGTCTTTGTTATTATAGGCATTTCATTATGGGGCATTGGCATGGGCGCTCAGGAGTCAATACTAAAATCTGCTATTGCAACAATAATCACAAAAGATAAAAGAGCAATGGCGTATGGTATTTTTAATACCGGATTTGGGATATTTTGGTTTTTAGGCAGTTGGTTCATGGGGATAGTATATGATAAATCAATTATACTATTGATTATTTTTTCAATGGTTATGCAATGCGCTTCCATACCATTTTTCATAATGACCAAAAGGAAATTAAAATAAGAGGAGAGATTATGGAATATTTTCCGCAGTTTGTGCAAAAAATTGAAGATGATTTCGTACAGATTTTTGAGAAAAGCCTTACTCCGGCTTTACAGCTCATGTCTTACTACCGCTGTGCTCTTATGGAAGTTGAAACCAAGTTTAAAGTTCTTAACGAAGAACTGTCGTTGTCCCATGATCGAAATCAAATCGAACATATAAAGACTCGGATTAAGGCGCCTGACAGCATACGGCGGAAGATGCGAAAATTACGGATACCATTAACGGTTGAGTCTATCGAAAAAAATATTCATGACATAGCAGGTATTCGCATTATATGCCAGTTTGTAGATGACATTTATATTCTGGCAGATTGCCTGCTTTCTCAAGATGATGTTAAACTCATTGAAAGAAAAGATTATATTGCTAATCCAAAGGAAAGCGGCTACCGGAGTCTTCACTTGATAATAGAGGTGCCGATATTCTTGCATAACGAAAAACGGCAAATGAAAGTAGAAGTCCAATTAAGGACTATAGCAATGGATTTTTGGGCAAGTTTGGAACATCGACTCAATTACAAAAAAAACATACCTCGTGACAAAATGGATGCTATCACCAAAGAATTAAAAAATTGTGCGGAAACAAGTGTATGGCTTGACTTGAAAATGCAAGACATACGTGATAGTATTGAGAGGCTCGAAAAGAGCGAAGGAGTTTAGTGTATGAATTTGTATGATTTTACGGTGACGAGCCGTGAAGGAAAGCCTGTGTCACTTGCCGACTATAAAGGCAAAGTGCTTTTGATTGTCAATACCGCCACCAAGTGCGGATTGACTCCGCAATATACCGGTTTGCAAGCCCTCTATGATACCTATCAGGGTAAAGGGCTGGAAATTCTGGATTTTCCCTGTAATCAATTTGCCGGACAAGCCCCGGGCAGCGCCGAGGAGATTTGTGAATTTTGCCGGACGCAATACCACACAACCTTTCCCCAGTTTGCCAAAGTTGACGTGAATGGCGACAGTGCCGCGCCGCTTTTTGTGTATCTTAAAGAGCAGGTTACTGAAACTACTGATGAAGAGGCAGCCGCTCTTATTGAACGGATAAAGAGCATTTCCCCCTTCACCGGCGCCAAAGACATCAAATGGAATTTTTCAAAATTCCTGGTGAACCGTGACGGAGAAGTGAAAGCATGGTATTCACCCACAACAAAACCTGAAGATTTGACCGCTGCGATAGAGCGGTTACTCATGCCCTAAAACCAGTCAGCCGCGCTTTGAGCATGGCAATGGGTATTTTGTCATGTTCAACCGGACCATCCGTTCTTTATCTTAGAAAAGTTTATAAAAAATTGATGTTTTGTTGATAAACAGTTTACATCTGCATAGTATCCTGGTATTATGTTGTACAAGAAAATTCTGCGGGTTTTTTTGCTACCGGTAAATTGGCTACATCACGAGGCGCCATCCTGCGTTGACAGGCCGATAATCGCGCCGTCTCCGATATAAATGCCGGGCAGAAGATCACACAGCGAATCAAGGAAATCCTCCTTATCATGAGATAATACAACCTGTATCGACGTCCCAAATATCGCGCCGGAGAGAATTCTTGATACAGCCCGGTGCGGCTTGTCTTTAAAGATACTCTTGCCGGAAGCGCCGTCCAAGATGTATTTTTCGATAAGATTTGACATATCATCGAAAAAACTGTCGAGGACTTCCCGTGTCGCATCAGACCACAGAGCCATGCTGCTGAAATCAAAAAGAAGTATAAACAATTCCGGCTTGCTTTTTAATATTTCTTTGAAATACTCCGACAGGGCCGACAAATTTTCCTTTCCTGGTTTCCCCCGCCTGAAGACATCCTCAATCTCGGACAAATATTGATGCCCCAGTATTTTTATGACTTCCGTGAACAGGCCTTCTTTATTTTTGTAATAATAATTCAACTGGCTCAAAACAACGCCGGCTTCGTCCGCAATCTCCCTCAGCGAAATGTTCGCGTAACCCCTTGAAGATATGCACTTAAAAGCGGCATCAATTATACGCTGCGCCTGGCTTGTTTCAGTTGCTTTTTCGTTCGCCATAATCTAACCACCTGTTTTCCGTTGTTTTGAGTGTTACGCCGCAGCTATGTGCTGAAAAGTTTACTATTCTGCTTTCAATACGATACAGATGCCTTTATATGCCATCCATGCAAGAAGAATGCTAAAAACCCCCGCAGTGTAGGATACACCATAGCCTAAATTCAGGTTAAGCGCAATCATAATTGGCCAGGCAATCCAACCGATAAACATCATAAAGTTCCCCGGAACTAGAGGAATGACAAGCAACGACCGCCACCCGGACATACGTTCTTTAAGCAGGTATATCATCGCGCCGCCGCCTGCACCCATAAGGCCGCCGGTCAAAGACCACCACCATGGCATTTTCGCAATCTGAAACGGTTGGAATCCATAATATGCGTACACGCCCATATTTAACCCAATCGTTTCTAAAATAATATCAAACGCCATAATAGATAAAATGATAATCAGAATACTTTTCTTTGTGATTATCTTTATTTTTGACAGGATTACATAAGCGATAAATGGTGCGCCGCCAATAAACATTGCATATCCAATGGCAACCCACACGGGAATATAAACACCAAACCAATTATTGAATATTGGCGGCAGCCAAGTGTTGATATTCGGAAACCATAACGACCCAATCATATCACAGTATGGTTCCAGCATTGACGCGATCAAACCGCCTACTATGCATAGAACGCCAATGGGAGAATTGTTTTTTCGCCAATAATAGAGAGAATAAACTAACATTGCTAAAAAAGCAATGCTGACGCCTATTGTGAAAATCATTTCCGTCTTTGGATTGGCAACCATATCAACAGGCGGCGAAGACGGCGCAACTATAAAATCAAACATACCAATTGCATCCTTTCAGATTACTGATTTGAACATTTTTCATACAAGGCCTACGAGTTTGAACTTACGCCGTGCTTTTCGCCTGAATATAGTCTTTGCGCCAAGCCTGTGGTCGCACCCACTATGGCGACAGTAAAGCCGAGCATGGCAATACCGGCTATCCAGCGCACCAAAGGCGAAATATCACTGTACAGCCCGAGATACAAAGGCCAAGACGCGGAGGCGAAAACCATAGGCAGGGTTAATGTGGAGATTACGGCTGCCGACAAAGCACGGCGCCACCCTTTATATTTGTGCGAAATCGCATACAACAAAAAGCCTCCTACAATCGGAACAGGAGCCATCTGCGGCGCGACAACCAAGTACTTTAACGGTACATCACCGTAATAAGCCCAAGCGGAAAAATAGGTGCCGAGAGACTCTACGCAAACAACAGATAAAAACGAAACCAACGCAATTATATGCAGTTTTTTACGAGGAACCCCATCGGCCATCATCCGGGCGATAATAACGGGCAGCAATCCGACCCAAGGGACATAGCCGATGACAAGGAACCACGGTACTTCTCTGCCGAAAGCAGTAAAAGCCATAGGGTTATTACTCGCATAGACAATTTTGCCGAGAATATCATAGATAGGCTCGTTAAGCGCACAAATCAAAGCGCCGATACAAGCGGCAATGGGCAAGGGGTCAGATTCGCGAATCGTGAGGACGATGGCGTAAATGACTGATGCACATGCTAAAACAGCGAAAACAGCCAACACCACAGTGGTATTGATCTCCGAAAAAATAACTGGTGCGTCCGGAATGCCGTTCATGGTTATACCTCCAATAAGTAAGACTCCGCAAGCTTCCTCCACTTGATGGTAAAACGGACGTCCGTCCGATTTATTCTATGGTAACGTACGAATTTTGAAATGTCAACTGCTTATTTACAGAACCGCAGAAAAGTTTATAAAAAATTTATGTTTTGTTGATAAACAGTTTACATTTGTTTAGTAAAATCTTACTACATTAATTTGCAGGGGGTTGTTTTTATGGACAGTACAAAAGGTGAGGGTATAATGGAAAAGAGATTATCATCACAAATAATAGGTATTATTCTCACTGTAGTATTTATTGTCTTTTGTTATTTAATAAAAGTGAGACCGGACTTTTTCAGTGGATTTGATAATTATTTTATTGAAATGATAAAACATAATTTATATCCTCAGTTTAATTTGTTTTTTATTACGGTGACTCGATTGGGTGATTTTATTTTTGTTTTACCCCTAAGTATCATTTGTTTTGCGCTGCTTTTTATGTATAAGAAAAAACGGGAGGCAATTTGGCTGCTATCAGGTGTTGGAATCGTGGCAGGGGGTTTTGTCCATTTTTTAAAAACCATTATAGGACGTCAACGGCCCGATAGTTTACATTTGGTTGTTGTCCATGGTTTGAGTTTTCCCAGCGGACATGCAACAGTTTCAATACTTTTATATGGGATGTTGATTGTTTTAATAAACAGGCACATTAAAAGAGTATTCATAAGGCGAGCCTTGCAAGTTGTGTTATCTATGCTTATTATTTGTATTGGACTCAGCCGTATTTATTGCGGTGTACATTTTCCCACAGATGTTATGGGCGGATTCTTACTTGGCTTAATTTGGTTACATTTTACTCATCCAATATTCATAAAAAACTGAAATATACGGTACACTGCCGTCCATGCGGCTTCGCCGCCCCACCACCCCCGCCAAAATCCTGAAAAGTTTATAAAAAGTTGATGTTTTGTTGATAAAAAGTTTACATTTGCATAGTATCCTTTTGCTATGTTGTACAGAAAAATTCTGCGCTTTTTTTTGCTGTCTGCCTTCTTTTTAGTTGTAATGGCATCGGTATATGCGGAAGATAATGAAGATTTGGTCTACTATATCAAAAACATTGATGTTGCCGTTGAAGGGCGCACGCAGCCTGCCGCCGTACTCAGAGCCGCCGATTTTGTTATAGGCGAAGAATTGCGCGGCGATGAGGCGCTTGCCGGGTATATCGATCGGAAACGGCAAACATTATTGAACAACAGGGTGCTTGCTGAAGTTACCATCACCTATACCATAGCCGAAGAAAATGGGCGGTATGGCGTTAATTTAGCCGTCAGCGTGGTTGATACACGTAATTTTGTCATCCTCCCGGAACCCAAGTACAGTTCCAACGCCGGCTTTGAGCCCTCGCTGAAACTTCGGGATTATAATTTTCTGGGTACCTTGATGCCGCTCAAAATAGATTTCGGTTATTCCCTTGATGACTTTCATTTAGGCGATTCCTCAAAGGGGAAATATGCGCTCTCTGCGGAAACCGAATTGCCGTTTCGCGCCCTGGAGCTTGACTGGAAATTCAAGCTTGCCCTCGGGCTTGCGTATGTTGTGGGTGAACCCCTTGCCTTTGGAAATATCACCGGGATTTCCGTTGACCTTCCGTTCAAAAACACCGTGTTTACCCTGGGTTTTGACGAAGGCGTTGTCCTGCGGGAGGAATACTTTTTATTTGAGAAGAAAAATCCCGAAATTTTTGAAGATATAAGCTATATGTATTCAAGACCCTTTGCGCGCTGGCGTATCCCGCTTCCCTTAGGGATGCCGCGCAATGGGGAACTTTTTTTTACCAGCGAACTGTCAAGCAAAATCAACTACCGGCTAAGCGGACATGACTTGGGATGGAGGCAGGGGCCGGTACTGGCGTTTGGAAACGAAATCGGTGTTAATAACATAAACTGGGTAGAAAAAACCAATTTTCGATCCGGCTATGCAGCCGCGCTCGCCGCATCAAACGAGTATAATACCTATTTTAACGAATGGAATAATTCGGTATCAGTGCTCGGTATAGCACATAAACAATTCACGGGCTTTTTTGCCGCATCCGCACGTTTTCGCTATAAAACGTGGTTTAACGACACTGAACACTACCATGACCAGGACCGCGTCGAAGCGGGTACTATGCTGCGCGGGATACTTGACCGTTCGATAAACGCCGACCAAATGCTTTCGTTTAATTTTGATTTTCCGTTCAGGGTATTCAAGTTTATGCCTTCCGCGTGGCTGCATAAAGAAAGTCTTCGCTATTTTGATTTTGAATTCCAGATTTCACCGGTAATTGATATGGCCTTTGTCAAAGGGGCAATGCTTGATTCCGACGGCGTATCGCTTAAAGAACTCAAGTTTAATTTTGATGATTTTCTGGTAACCGGGGGCATAGAAGCACTCGTATTCCCCTTTGCCTGGCGCAGTATTTTTTGCGTGGGAGTATCGCGTGGAATCTGCGTGAGATAGCCAGCGCAGGGAAACTTCCATCGGGAATAAACAGGGAAATATACATCGGTCTCGGTCATCACTATTAATGTACAGGCGGGTTGTTTTTATGATTTGTATGGAACAGCCAAAATCCTGAAAAGTTGATAAAAAATTGATGGTTTGTTGATAAGCAGTTAACACCTGGCGGATATATTTTAAATATCAATAAAGAATAAAACATTCCTTATTGGTTTTACGCCGTATGGTGTAAAAACTTTTTTTATAGGAGTTTCTTATGAAACGAATCGCATTTGTATCGATCTTGCTCATCTTTTCCCTGTCCTTTGTCACCGCGCAGGGAGCGGCGCAGGGAGCGGCGCAAGAAACAGTGCCGGAAACCGCCCCTTTTGTGCTTCCCGCAAACGAAACCAGCCTGTCAGCCGGTTTCGTATTCGGTAACACCTTTGTGTTTGATCCCGATAATGACGACAGCTATTTCGGTTCGCCGGGTATGGCTTTTGATGGCTATTCCTTTTGGAACCATAAAAACGTCGGTATATTTTATCACGGCTCGTTTGCGTTTCCGGTGGTGGGAGATAGCAATCACGACTTTCAATGGGAAGGGATCTTTGGCCCGGCTTTCCGTATCCGCTTCACGGACAATGTATCGTTGCAAACCGGCATTGGGATTGGCGGAAGCGGATTGTTCGCGCGGTATGAGGAAAACGGCGATGATTATTTCAGGACAATGTTTAACTTTGGTGTCGGCGCGGATACCGGATTAAAGTTTGACATTGGCGACAAATTCTTTATCAAAGGCGGCGCGAATGTCATGTGGTCGTTTTTAGGAGGCAGTGTCGCACACGAAGCATCGCGTAATGGGGACTGGAGCAGAGACTGGAACCCGAAAGGCTATTCGACGCTGACCGTTAACCCCTACATCACTTTCGGCTTGAATATCTATTCTCCGAAGCGGGAAATCCGGCGTCCCAATTTACTGCCGCACCTGGGAAAGAACTCGTTTTCCGCATTACCGCAGAAGGGAAATATTCTGCATCCCCTATTGCCGCAGGTAGGAAAGCCCCCGCGTGAACAAACTGCACAATAGGCGTAAAGCAGTTCCGGGATACCCCTGTCCTGGAACCGCTTTCCCCTGTTATAAAAGAAGAGCTATTTAATGGATAAAAACAAAGAGCACTATAACCCATTTGATACTTTTCTTTTTTGGCTGGACCTGGCTTCGGTTGATTACGGTTTCACCTTTTATGAAAGCCTGAAAGATGGTAGCCGGACAGAAGGGAAAAATGGTATGATTACCAGTACCCCGAAAGAAAAATACAAGGAGGCCGAATGACCCTTAAACGCAGAGTTTTTATCTCGAATATTCTCATGATTGTGCTGCCGATATTATTGTTTTGGGCTTTGCTGGTGGGCATCAGCGGAGCGGTGCTTGTTATAAATGGGGTTAGTTTTGGCAGCGGAACTGCCGAAAAAATAGAGTTTCTGGAAAACTGGCATTCATCGGGGCTGGGAATTGTTTTTACGGGTATCACAATGGCAATAGTGATTATCCTGACACTCACGGTTAATCAGTTCTTGACACGGAAGATAATCAAACGTGTTTTGAAGCCCCTTGATACCCTCGCCGCAGGCGCACGGCAATTCAGTGAAAACGACCTGTCTTTCCGGCTTCACTACAGCGATGACGACGAATTCCGCCCGGTCTGTGATACCTTCAACGAAATGGCGGCACGTCTTGAAAAAAACGAAAACAGCCGGAAGGAATTGATAGCCGGTATTTCCCACGATTTACGCTCGCCGCTTATTTCAATCAAAATGAGTGTTGACGGCATTAAATCCGGTGTTGCCGCGACAAGCGAACAGCGTGAAAAATATCTTGGCATTATTGAAAATAAAACCGCCGACCTGGAACACATCATCGATCAACTGTTTTTATTTTCAAAACTGGATATGGACGAATTCACAACGGAAACACAGACGGTACCATGCGATGCAATTATAGAAGATTGTATCGTGGAATTATCAGACGAATATGAACGGCGCGGACTTACGCTTATAGCGCGGGAATTACCGGAGAATATGCATATCAGTATCGACCCGCTATTGTTCCGCCGTGTGGTTGTCAATATTTTTGAGAATGCCGTAAAATATAAAACGGCGGAAAAAGGAGAGATACGCCTTGAAGCCGCGCAAAAAGCCGGAATGGCAGAGATAACCTTTACCGACAACGGCCCCGGTGTGTCGCCGGAAAGCCTTGAAAAACTATTTGATGTGTTTTACCGTGCCGATCCTTCCAGGAATAAAAAAGGTTCAGGGCTGGGGCTTGCCATCAGCGCAAAAATCATCGCCAAAATGGGCGGCTCGATTCGCGCCGAATTACCGGAGGCGGGCGGGCTTGCGATAGTGATTAATTTGCCTTTGGCAAATCAGTTACCGCTTGTAGAAAAGGACGAACACAATGGCAAATGAGCAGGTGACGAAGCCGCGCATTCTTATAATTGAGGACGATGACACCATTGCGGAACTTGAGCGGGATTTTCTCGAAATCAACGGCTTTGAAACAGCGCGGGAAAGCGATGGGCTTAAAGGCATGGAACGCGCCTTGAAAGACACCTTTGACCTTATCCTGCTTGACATTATGCTGCCCGGCATTGACGGCTACGCAATATGCCGCTCAATACGGGACAAAATCAATGTGCCAATTTTGATGGTCACCGCGCGGGGCGAGGAGACTGACAAGGTGCGCGGGCTTGGGTTGGGTGCGGACGATTACATTACAAAGAATTTTACCCCTGCAGAGCTCGTGGCACGGATAAAATCTCATATTGCACGTTTCAAGCGAATAACAGAAACCGCCCGGCAGATAACAACAATAGAAAAACGAGAGGCAGCAGAAAAAGAAATTATCGTAAGCGACATTGCCGTAAGCAACATCGTTGCCAGAAACCTTGTAATCAACCCCTCAACACGGCGTGTTTTTGTTTCGGAAACAGAAATAGAACTTGCCAACAAAGAATATGAATTACTTTTTTTTCTTGCCTCAAACCCTGAAATAGTTTTTAGCAAAGAAAAACTCTACGATAAAATCTGGGGTGAAGATATGTATGGCGACATCAATACCGTCCGCGAGCATATTACCCGCTTACGGAAAAAAATAGAGCGCGATCCGTCCAATCCGGTACACATACAAACGGTGTGGGGTGCGGGTTATAGGTTTTGTGGGTAGGTAAAACAGCGTTTGCGGTTACTATCTTGATAGTTATTAAAGTATCGTTATTTCTGGTAAATCGTGACGGAAAAGTGGAAACATGGTTTTCACCTACAACAAAACCTGAAGATTTGGCTGCTGCGATAGAACGGTTACTCATACCCTAAAGCCAGTCAGCCGCGCTGGCAAGAAAATGGTGCCTGGCACTTGCTTTTTATATGATAATACCCTACAAAACATGGGACATAGACCTTGATAAAATGACCTGTAGGAACAGAAACAACCACTTTGATTAACTTTCAAACATACCTCTGCTACTGAATTAATTGGTACGGTTACCGGGCTATTTCTTTTTCGTGGGTTTCTTCAAAATGAGAATTATTGTTCCTGAAATTCCCGGAGTGTGTACTGGAGTGTGTAAGAATAAAACATTTAGAGCTTCTGATATAAGGAGATATGCTCTACCGCCAAAAACCGGACATCTTTTATAGTGCCCGTTCTTTTTCCAGAATTTTTACCTTGGTCAAGGTACTTAAAGATGGGGAAATCTTCGGGATTGTTAGATTCAGTCATCCAGGGATTGAAGCGCGGCAATGATTTGCCGACCCTCCGGGGTCCTGCTCATATCCTGGTAGTCCGCGTCTTGAAACACCCCCCTCTCGCCGTATATGATAGGCATACTATAGAAGGAGTCCCGACATCATGGCAAAATACCCCTTTGAGACCATCGAGCCCAAGTGGCAAAAGTACTGGGAGCAGCACAAGACCTTTAAGGCCACGGAAGACCCGTCTTTCCCCAAGGAAAAACGCCGGTATGTGCTGGATATGTTTCCCTATCCCTCCGCCCAGGGCCTCCACGTGGGGCATCCCGAGGGCTATACCGCCACGGATATCTACTGCCGCTACCTGCGCATGAACGGGTATAACGTGCTGCACCCCATGGGCTTCGACGCCTTCGGGCTGCCGGCGGAAAATTACGCCATCAAAACCGGCACCCACCCGGCGGTGACCACCGCGGCGAACATCAACAAATTCCGCACCCAGATTAAGTCCCTGGGCTTTTCCTACGACTGGGACCGGGAGGTGGATACTTCCCAGGAAAAGTACTACCGTTGGACCCAGTGGATATTCCTCAAGCTTTTTGAGAAGGACCTGGCCTACGAGGCGGAGAGCCCCATCAACTGGTGCCCCTCCTGCAAGACCGGCCTGGCCAACGAGGAAGTGAAGGACGGCTGCTGCGAACGCTGCGGCGCAAAGGTGACCCGGAAGCGCATCCGCCAGTGGATATTAAAGATAACTGCCTACGCCGAGCGGCTCCTTGAAGACCTGGACGGTCTGGACTGGCCGGAGCCGGTGAAGCTGATGCAGCGGAACTGGATAGGCCGCAGTGAGGGGGCAAATGTCAGCTTTAAGATTGACGGTCCCGGCGGCGCTATAGAGGTTTACACCACCCGCCCGGATACCCTCTTCGGGGCAACCTACATGGTTCTCTCCCCGGAACATTCCCTGGTGAACACCATTACTACGCCGGACCAGAAAGCTGCGGTAGACGCCTATGTGGACGCGGCGGCCAAGAAGAGCGACCTGGAACGCACCGACTTGGCAAAGGTGAAGACCGGCGTTTTCTCCGGCGCTTACGCCATAAACCCGGTGAACGGGAAGAAGATACCCATCTGGATTGCGGACTATGTGCTTATCTCCTACGGAACCGGCGCTATCATGGCGGTCCCGGCCCACGATGAGCGTGACTGGGATTTTGCCAAGGCATTCAATCTGCCCATCATCCAGGTAGTGGCGAATGAGAGGCCCGCGCCCGGACAGGATTATTCCGCAGAGCCCTCGGAGTGTACCATTGCTGATGGCTGGGCGGTGAACTCCGGCGAGTTTACCGGCCTCCCCACGACGGAGGCGAAGACGAAAGTTACCGCCTGGGTTGAGGCGCAGGGGCTCGGCAAAAAAGCGGTGAACTACAAGCTGCGTGACTGGATCTTCAGCCGGCAGCGTTACTGGGGGGAGCCGATCCCGGTGGTACACTGCGGCCATTGCGGCATCGTCCCATTGCCCGAAACTGCCTTGCCCCTGCGGCTGCCCGAAGTGCAGTCCTACACCCCCACCGGCACCGGGGAATCCCCCCTGGCGGGGATCGCCGAATGGGTGAACACAACCTGCCCCCATTGCGGCGGCCCGGCAAAGCGGGAGACCAACACCATGCCCCAGTGGGCGGGTTCCTGCTGGTATTACCTGCGCTACCTGGACCCGGACAACAGCAATGCCTTCGCCGCAAAGGACAAGATTGAGTACTGGGCGCCGGTGGACCTCTACGTAGGAGGGGTTGATTACATTGCCCCGGCTTTTGCTCATCTTCTGGTTATCCTCGCCGAGGATCATCCCCTGGTTGACCAGCCGCCGGAAAGGTTCCTTTGTGTTGACTAGCCCCAGGTCGTAGAGGACCTTGTGCCAGAAGCGGCTGTAGAGGAGGTGCAGCACCGCATGTTCAACCCCTCCTACGTAGAGGTCCACCGGCGCCCAGTACTCAACCTACATGGTTCTCTCCCCGGAACATTCCCTGGTGAACACCATTACTACGCCGGACCAGAAAGCTGCGGTAGACGCCTATGTGGACGCGGCGGCCAAGAAGAGCGACCTGGAACGCACCGACTT
>BNUW01000050.1 GCA_025997655.1 Spirochaetia bacterium | reverse complement strand
CCGTTATGCCCGATGGGGTTATGGCTGGCGGAGATGTACACAAACCCATCAGGCTTATCGGGGCTGTTGGTACGTGCAAAGGCCATTATTTCCGGGGCCGCAGTGACTCCGGCGTATGCGACCCGGCAGCCCGAAGCAAGCAAGGCGCGGATCATCGCATCCGCGATGGCCGGTCCCGTGGGCCGGGTATCCATGCCCACAATCACCCGGGGGGCGGCGGTGGTTTTCTTCAAATAATCGGCAAAGACCTCTGCGGCAAGGGCGGCGATAAGGCCGTGGGCCGGACTAATATCCGTAGCGGCGCTTTCATCATCCCCATTCCCGGAAAAGATTCCCCGCCAGCCCGAAGGGGACAGGATCATCTCAGCCAGAGCCTTATCCAGCAAAGGCGTATGTAAACCCGTCATAGTCCTATAGTATATCCGGGTTTTCTATTCTTTACTAGCGCTTGTAAGATACTACCATTACCGGAAATATTATATATTTCCCCTATGCTCATTACTTTTCTTTTTTAATGCTTATGGGTATATTAAAGGAAGATATGGTAACTGACTAAAAAAGTATGCTATAGGTTGCCAAGGGAATGTTAATAGAGTATATTAATACCATGTGAAATCTAGGAATTATGGAGTGCGGAGATGGCGAACAAAAGAATCTACGTTGATTACAATGCGACTACCCCGATAAGCCGGGAAGTCAAGGCGGCGATGATAGAGGGTTTAGAAATCTACGGAAATGCCTCCAGTATGCACAGTGATGGCCGCCATGCCCATGCCCGCCTTGAGGAAGCCCGGAAAGCGGTGGGGGAGCTTATCGGCGCCCCGGCCAACACGGTAATCTTTACCTCCGGCGGCTCAGAATCGAACAACACGGTATTCCAAACCATGCGCCGCCTGGTCTCCGAGCTCCTCACCACAGGCCGTGCCGAAATTATCACTACCGCTATTGAGCACCCCTGCGTGCTCAATTCCGCCGCCTACCTCAAATCCCTGGGGTTCACGGTGACCTTTCTGCCGGTGGACAAATACGGCAAGGTAGTAATGGATGAATACCGGAAGGCCCTCAGCGAAAAGACCCTGCTCGTTTCGGTGATGATGGCCAATAACGAGATCGGGACCATCCAGGATGTAAAGGAAATAGCGAAACTGGCAAAGGCCGCCGGGGCCTGGATGCACACCGACGCGGTACAAGCAGCCGGGAAAATCCCGGTGGACGTGGACGACCTCAAGGTTGATTACCTGACCATGTCGGGCCACAAGATATATGGCCCCAAGGGTGTGGGCGCCCTCTATGTGCGCTCCGGCGCGCCCCTCTTCCCCCTGATCCACGGGGGGCACCAGGAGGACGGCTTTCGGGCGGGGACCTACAACAACCTCGGCATCCTGGGCTACGGTACGGCCGCAGTCCATGCCAAACAAAACCTGGCGGCTTATGAAAAGGAAATCCGCCCCCTGCGCAACCGGCTGCGGGACGGCCTTTTAGCGGCGGTCCCCAACATCACCATCAACGGCCACCCCGATGACGTGCTGCCCAACACCCTGAACGTTTCCTTCCCCGGGGCCGAGGGTGAGTCCATCCTCTTAGGCATGGACATCAACGGCATTGAGGCGTCTACCGGCTCCGCCTGCGCGTCGGGCAGCCTGGAACCCTCCCATGTGCTCATGGCCGTGGGGGTAGGGCCGGAGCTGGCCCACGGGTCCATCCGCTTCAGCCTCGGCTGGGGTGTCACCAAAGAAGATATTGAGTATATTATAGAGACGGTACCGCCCATCATCGCCCGGTTCCGGGCCATGTCTACGGTATCATCGGCGCCGTCAACGCAGCCGCCGACTCCAAAAGCGTAAGAGAGGTATAGTATGTCCGAATGGTTATATTCAGATACGGTTAAAGATCATTTTCAAAACCCCCGGAACGTGCTCATGGAAGATGAGTCCACCTGGCCTGCGGATGCCCGGGGCTTGACGGGGAACCTTATCTGCGGGGATCAGATGCTGATGCTCCTGCGGATCAAGGACGATATCATCACCGACGTCCACTGGAAGACCTATGGCTGCGCCAGCGCCATCGCCTCCACCAGCGTACTTTCCGAAACGATCAAGGGCATGAACATCAGGGATGCCTACAACGTCAAACCCGATGAATTGGTGGAAAAGATGGGCGGCCTCCCCGCCAACAAGATCCACTGCTCTGTCCTGGGGGACAAGGCCCTGCGTAAGGCCATCGACGACTACCTGGAAAAGACCGGCCGGGCCGGCATGCTCAAGGAGGCCGCCACGGTGGTCTGCGAGTGCCTGGGCATCACCGACAAGGATCTGGAGGATGCCTTCCTTAAAGGCGCCCATTCCTGGGATACCCTACAGGCTGCCACCAAGATTGGTACCGGCGGCTGCGGCAAGGGCGCATGCAAGGCAAGGGCCATGGAATTGCTCCACGAATATGCCCATATTTACGGGGAAAAGTGACGCGTAAGGCTTGATTTATCCCCTGTTTAGGTGTAGTTTCGAGGTAAAGGTCGGTATATTTAGTCATTCGGCTAATCTAGGAACTTCATGCGGCAATGGCGGACGCCTTTACAGAGAAATGACGCGTCGCCGTCGTGTTGACAAAACACGGCGGGTTTGGTAGATTGGCGAAAATGGTAGCATGCGGGTGGGTACGCGTGCTGAGCGGAAATTATTTAGTGCGTCGCCTGCGGCGCCACGGCAGCATAGCTCAGTTGGTAGAGCACACGGCTCATATCCGTTAGGTCATAGGTTCAAGCCCTATTGCTGCTAAAAGCCCATGCGAACCCTGCGTGAAAAAAAACAGGATTTCCTCAGAAAAAAGGCCAACGAAATATACGCCTCCCTGGAGCATACCAACGATTCGATAGACGATATTTACGCGGAGATAAGCGGCCCGGGATTGCAGCTTCCCGGGTTTAGTACCGCCAAATGGGAAAACCGCTATGCCGACCGGAAGGACTATGATTTTTATACCATAAAGAACGAAGCGGGGAACGGTCTTAACCTGGAGTTTTATACCCGGATGACATGGGGGTTCCTGCCGCAAAAAATGCTGGCGGTCAACTTTGAGATATTTAATATACCGTGGGGATGGCATGTGTATAAGACCGGGTTTATCCACCTGTTCCTGAACCGGCTGGAGGGCATTGAGAGGGAGTACCTGGAATTTGCCGAACGGGCGGAGAAAGAAGAAAAGATTCTGCAGATAAGTAGTAACAGTATTACTACCTGGCTGGACGCGATTTTAAAGGATACCCCCTATACCTACCGGACCGAAAAGGATGATGATAAAATCAGGGTGCAGGTGGGGCTGAAAAACAACCGGAAGGTGGAAATACCTGTTTACTATAAAAATTTTCAGGCTACTATGCCGGGACTGCTAAGAGAGATTCGGAAGTATGAAGAGGAGTAATACATGGGAGTAAAGATAAACACACGGGAATTGATACGGATTCTGGAACTAACCCCGGATCATCAGAACATCATGCTGGTGGGCAGGCACGGCATCGGCAAGTCGGCAATCATCGAACAGTTTTTTTCACAAAAACAAGCCCGGGTAGTAACCCTGTTCCTGGGGCAGATGAGCGACCCCGGCGACCTTATCGGGCTGCCTTCTCTGGATATCGCCGGAGGCGCCGCATCGGGGAAAACCGAGTTCCGGCCCCCCTGGTGGTTTCCCCTGGACAATAAACCGGTGGTCCTCTTCCTGGACGAGCTGAACCGGGCCAGGCCTGAGATACTGCAAACCGTGATGGATCTCATCCTCAGTAAAACCTTGGCGGGACGCACCCTGCCGCCGGGTAGCCGGGTTATCTCTGCGGTCAACGAAGGGGAGGAGTACCAGCTCACAGACCTTGATCCCGCCCTGCTTTCCCGGTTTAACATTTACTATTTTTCCCCCACCGCCGCCGAGTGGCTTCTCTGGGCGGCGGAACAGAAGCTCGACCACCGGGTCATTCGTTTTATTGAGCAGAACCCTGACTGTCTTGACGGGGACATCATGCTGGACGCGGGGCTGGAGAAGGGGGCGGACCGCCGTTCCTGGACCCGGCTTTCGGAGATCCTTGCCGCTGCGGGGGAGATAGATGAGACTGTCGAAAAGATTATGTCCGGCATTGTGGGGATAAGCGCGGCATTTAAGTTTTCGGAATTTGTGAAGGACAATACGGCAATCGATCCCAGGGGAATTCTCTCCGGGTTTGACGCTGCAAAAGAAGAGGTGGAGCGGATGGATGCCCACGAATTAAGCGCCCTGAACGAAAGCTTTTTCCGGATCATTGAGATTGAGGGTAATGACGAACAGGTAAAACAGTACATTACAAACCTGGAAGCATATATCAAATGGCTCTCCGATGAAAAACGGAACGAAGTGCTTGCCCACTGGACCACCCTGTACGAATCCCCGCTGTACCCAAAAACCAAGGTAGCGATACTGAGCAATTCCCCCTTTATCTTTCAGAACATCATTGGGTTTATTGACGGAATAAAACTGTGAGCGTTATGGAGGAACGGGTCAGGGAAATAACCGGCAGGTGGTATATGCGGGAACCCCTGCTGCTTATGACCCTGCTGTCCCACCGCCTGGAGGCCAACGATAAAATAACTTCCCTGCGTTCCGGAAAGGGGTGTATTGAGTACAATCCCGCCTATATGGAGGGCCTTTCCGGGGACGAGTTGGAGGCAAAGCTGAAAATCGAAACCTTCCGCCTCCTCTTGCGGCACCCCTATCGCCATGCAAAACGGAACGACCCGGTGTTATCCTATCTGGCAAGTAACATTACCCTGAACGAGTGCTATGCCTTTACGGATCTGCCCCACCGGGCGGCGGATTATTGGGAGGGCGAAGAGTATCGAAAACAAAACTTTGAGTTCTACTACCGTGAGCTAAAAAAGATAGGGGAAGATACCCGGAACAATGATGAGGGAGAGGAGGAGACCGAACTCTGGGACGATGATGACTACATGGACCAGAAAATGAAGGGCCTGGTCACCCAGGCGGTGCAGAGTAAAGCATGGGGAAGCCTGAGCGGCGCCTTGGTAGAAACACTGATCGCAGGGCTTCGTCCGGTGATTGATTACCGGAAAGTGCTGCGGGGGTTCCGGGCCATGGTCTTATCCAGCGACAAGATCCTCACCCGTACCAAGCAAAGCCGCCGGTACAGTTCTATATACCTGGGCCGTAAAAATCAGTTTACCACTCGGCTCCTGATAGGCGTTGATGTGAGCGGTTCAATTTCCACGGAGGAAATCGACCTGTTCTATTCCGCGGTAAACCGGTTTTTCCGCTATGGCGTTATCGCTCTGGAACTGCTGCAGTTCGACACCGCCATAAAGGGGGAACCGGCACTGATGAAGAAGGCCCGGAAGACCATCGAAGTAACCGGCCGGGGCGGCACTGATTTTCAGTCCCTGATCAATTACTTTACGGAACACGCGAAGCAATACGACGGCCTGATTATCTTTACCGACGGCTTTGCGACTATCCCCAAGGTGTCCCGGGGTACGGCGCGGAAAATCCTGTGGATATGCAACAATAAAGCTAATTACGAACGGCATCAGGGCTGGATGAAAGTGCAGGGGCGCTGCTGCTGGATTGAGTGAACCGGGGAAGCCATGCACTTGAATTAGTCCCCGAAAGCACGCAAGAGAACCGGACTGGTGGGTCCTGGCCGTAGAAATCGAGTAGGAGGCTACCCATTAATTGGGTGGCCGTCCTCTCACACCACTACTTTTACCCAGGGGAAAAGTGCGTACGGCGGTTCAACGGGTTGCGTGTAGCATCTCGAATCTTTTAGTCAGATCAGGAAACCCGATTGATTCAAGATATTGGTTTGTAAGCTTCCAGCTAATGCCGGTACGGAGACCTATTCGGGCCCCCTGGGGCCGGGCTCCGGGAGCAGATTCTCGCATCCGCATGAGCGTCCGGCATGCCCCGCTCCTTCCGGCTTTGCCAGCACGCCCTATTTTCCCGCCGCCCCCCTAAACGCAGTCCAAACCCGGTTATGTTCCTCCTCCGCCTCTTCGCTGATATTCCGGATCATCTCCATATTCACATTGAAGCCCGCAGGCAGGGTAAGGAAGGGCTTGTATTCATCGCTGATATAGGGGTCCGAAGCGGAGTAGGTACTGTAGTAGCCCAGGTATTCAAAGCACGCCGCCCCCCGCCGTGCATCCAGGATGTAGTTGAGAAAGGCGTAGGCCGCATCGGGATTCGGCGCTTTGCCGGGGATGAAGCTCCCCATAATCCCAAACCCGATTCCCTCTGAGGGGAACACCACCGCCAGGCCGGGGTTCTCCATTTTTGCGGTGGTTACCTGGGAGGTGTACATCACCGCTGCGGCAATCTCCCCGGAAAGCAGTTCCTCCTCCAGTCTGTCGTCCCGGATCAGCCGGATATTTGGCGCAAGGCCCAGGAGTTTTTCCCCCGCCTGCCGGATCACCGCAGTATCGTTGATGTTATAACTTTGCCCCAGCACCTTGAGCGCCATCCCGTTGATGACCCGGAAGTTGCCGATCAGCCCGACATTACCCCGCAGGGCAGCATCCCAAAGGTCGGCGTATCCCTTGATGCTCACCGACACCCTGCCCGGATCATACACAATGGTCTGCACCCCGGCGCCGAAGGGGACCGTATATGCATCATCGGGATCGTAGAAGGGCTTCTGATAGAGGGGATTGATGTTCCGGTAATTGGAAAGCTTTGCTTTATCCAGCTTCTGCACCAACCCTTCCGCAATGGCGGTCTCGATGATATAGTCATCGGCGATGATGAGATCGTAATCCCCCCCCTTGGCGGTTTGCAGCTTCGTCAACATGGTTTCGTTTTCCTCAAAGTTGACATAATTAATGGTATACCCGGTTTCCTTCTCAAACCCGTCGAGAATCTCCTGGGGAAACATTCCCGCCCAAGTATAGAGGGTAAACTGCTTTTTTGCCTTGCCCTCCCGTGAGCCCCCTGCCTGCATTCCTGTTAAGGGAATAAGGAACAGGGCCAATGCCCAAGCCAGCGCCAATACAACAAATCGGTTCTTCTTCATTTCAGATCTCCTATAATTTCTTTATTTTGTCCGTGCCGGGGCTTGCCCACAGCGGCGGATATCAAACACAGTAGTATTGTGACGATAAAGAGCAATGTACAGAGCGCGTTGGTTTTCGGCGTAACCCCCGTCCTAATCTGGGAGAAAATCCTGATGGGCAGGGTATTGGTATTGGGCCCCGTAACAAACACGCTGACAATCACGTCGTCAAAACTCATGGCAAAGGCGATAAGCATCCCCGACACAACCGCCGGCAGTATCAACGGGAGGGTGATGTCGAAAAACGCCTGCCGGGGAGCCGCCCCCAGATCCTTCGCCGCCTCCACATAGCTCTTATCCAGCCCCGCAAGCCGCGCCTTAACCACCATATACACGTAGGGTATACAAAAACACGTGTGGGCTATTACCAGGGTGACCATCCCCCGGGGAAACGCCAGCAGTGAAAAGAAAGCCAGCAGCACCATCCCCAGAATAATTTCCGGGATCATAATGGGCAGAATAGAAAGGTGTTCCAGTGTCCTGGCGCAGGCGCCCAAATCGCCCTGTGTCCCCACCGCCCCCAGGGTCCCGATGATCCCCGCCAAAAAACTTGCGATCACTGCCAGGATCACACTGTTCCACAGGGCGCTCCACATGGACCGATCCCGGAACAGCTCCCCGTACCACCGCAGGGAAAACCCGCTCCATGTTGAACTCAAACGCCCGGCATTAAAGGAATAGATAATAACCAGCAGTATGGGCACATACATCAAAAACAGGATTACGGCGACATAGCCCTTTTTCAAGCTCATACCAGCCCTTCCAAATCACCGCTGCCCCCCAGTGTTCTTGAGATGCGCCGGTAACAATAAATGAACACACCGGTCATGATCATAAGCACCACGCTCAAGGCTGCGGCGAAGGGCCAGTCGTGTACCTTCATCAATTGCTCCTGTATCAGGTTTCCCACCAGCACCACCTTGTTCCCCCCAAAAATATCGGCGATAAAGAACAGCCCCATGGAGGGGATAAACGTCAGAACCACCCCGGAAAACAGCCCCGGCATGGTCAGGGGCAGGCTCACCGTCAGGAAGGCCCTCACCGGCGATGCCCCCAGATCCCGCGCCGCCTCCACCAGTTCCCGGTCCAGCTTTTCTGCGCTGGCGAACACCGGGTAAATCATAAAGGGCAGCAGCGCGTAGATCATCCCGGTAACCACCGCCGGGTAACTATAGAGCAGCCGCAGCGGTTCTTTGGTAAGGTGCAAGCCCATCAAGGCCGCATCCAGGGGCCCGTTGGCCCGGAACACGATGATCCAGCCGTACAGCCGCATCAGGGAACTGGTCCAGAAGGGGATGATCAACAGCAGCATAACCCGGCTCCGCCAGCGTTTCGGGAGCCGCGCCATAAAATACCCGAAAGGATACCCCATGAGGATCACCATGGCGGTACTGAACAGCGCCAGTTTGATGGATTGGACAAAGGTTCCCGCGTATTCGGGAATCCCGATGCGCCGGTAATTCCGCAGGGTAAACTCCGCCGCCACCCCCCAGGCTCCTTCCCGCCGCATAAAGCTCAGGACCAGCATATAGAGCAGCGGCCCCAGCACAAAGATCAGGGTAAAAAGATACAGGGGAAGCGCCGGGGTAAGCCGGGGCAGGGGAGGCCGCTTTCCGTTTTGCTTCACCTTCCTTCTCCTACCTGACCATACCCATGGCTTTATCGCCGTGTTTGCCTACCAGCCTTTCTCCGACGGGGTCTACCATAAGGTCCATGCTTTCAAGGGGGATGACGCCGAGAAGTACAATCCCATCTCCGGATACAACTATTGCTTCACATACGGTTGAGCGATTTTCCCAATGAACTTCTACCGGCCCGGCTAGTTTAGCAATTTCTTTCGTGTTATTTGCAAAAGTTACCTCGCGCAATTCCCGAACCCTGAGCCCCAGCTTTCTTCGCATCCGCTCGTTGATTATCAGGGTTATCGCCCCGGTATCCGCCAGCGCCTCTACCGTTACTTTCCGGATCGCCGCCGCTTTGATAAGTCTGCGCTGCGCATTCTCAACATCGACGGCGTTCTTGAGCGTGATATCAGTGTATGTTTCTCCCATGGTGTTTACTCCTTTCTATAGTATATACTAACTGCTTGAGGAAAACCCTTTCTCCCGATCCACAATAACAGCCTGCGCCGCTTCCGCCCAGTTCACCCGCACTTTTTCCCCGCCTTTTAGCGACGAATCTATCCCATGCCGGCTTGCCACCAGCGTCTCCCGGATCCCCGTCTCCTCATCCCCCGCCAGCGCCACCGTAATCCTGAGCTGCCCCCCCGCAAAACTTTTCTCCGTAACCGTTGCCGCAAGCCCTTCTTCGCCATCCCGATTCTCCGTTGACAGGATCAGATACTCCGAGCGCACCGCCACCGTCAGCTTTTCCCCCGGCTCAACCCCTATCCCCCGGTTTTGCACCCGGACACGCCCCGCAGGATGCTCAAACACCAGGGGATCTCCCCCCGCACAAACGGTTCCCTTCAATATATTGGCGCTTCCCACAAACTGCGCCACATAACTCGTCTTAGGCTGGTCGTACACCTCCGGCGCAGACCCGATCTGTTCAAACCGGCCATCCCGCATCACCGCAATCCGGTCCGACATGGTGAGCGCCTCTTCCTGATCGTGGGTTATATAGATGAAGGTAATCCCCAATTGCTTTTGAAGCCGTTTCAGTTCCAACTGCATCTGCCGCCGTAGCTGCAAATCCAGGGCGCCCAGGGGCTCATCCAAAAGCAGGACCTTAGGCCGGTTTACCAAGGCCCGGGCCACCGCCACCCGCTGCCGCTCCCCCCCGGAAAGCTCTGCGGGCAGCCGCCCCTCAAACCCCGAAAGCTGGACCATTGCCAAAACCTCGCCCACCGTCCGTTGTATATCCGCCTTGGACCGGCGTTTTAACCGCAGACTATAGCCGATATTCGCCGCCACGTTCATGTGAGGGAACAGCGCATAGTTCTGGAACACCATGTTCACGTCCCGCTTATCAGGCGTCAGGCTTCCCACATCCGCCCCGGCAAGAAACACCCTGCCCGCATCCGCCTTTTCCAGCCCCGCGATGATCCGCAGGGTCGTCGTCTTCCCGCAGCCCGAAGCCCCCAGGAGGGTGATGAACTCCCCGGTTCGCACGGAAAGGTCCAGCCCCCGCAAAACCGGCGTCCGCTTCCCGCGTCCGAAACTCTTTTCAATCCCCTCTAAACGCAGCACTTCCTGCGCAGATTCCTGTTCGTTCACAATGTCCCTTATGCATACAATAATAGTTGACAAACTATACAAAAATAGTAGGCTATATAAAGTGTAGAATCCAAGCCCCGGATTGTCAATAGAGGACTAAAAAGACGGCGGTCACCCATTTGGGATAGGACGTTTCATTATGACGGTGGATTTTCCATATATAATTCTAACAAAGGAAGGTTACTATGTTTATTTGTGATGATTGTGTTAAGGATAAAGATATAGTAAAGCATCTAAGTAATAAGCAATTAATGAAATGTGATTTTTGTGGAATTCAAAAAATCACACAAGAAATAACTCATGAAACTATTAGATGCATAGCAACCGATATTATGAAACAGTATAGTTTTAGTGAGTATAGTAGAAAATCATCAGCTATGTTTTCTGGGGTAATAATGAATAATGGCTTCTTAGCAATTTTGTCCAAAATGTTAAATATGTCTAATCACTCAGAAGAAATAATTAAAGAATTTGAAATGGAAACGGGTTTTGATTCTTGCTTTTTATCTGAAAATGGCAAATACTCGGATATGCATTTATTACGACCAATGTCAGATGACGATGCTATTCATTCTGATTGGCTAATGATTGAAGATCTTTTGGAAAAAGATAATTATTACGATGTAAATCCAGGCATTGATCATTTCAAATCATTGTCCATGCTAGAGTATAAAATAAACCCCGATCAACATTTCTATAGAGCAAGACTCGGATGCAATAAGGTAAATGGATGGTGTGATGATTTAGAGAGAATTTTCAGTTTTCCCTATGTCAAAGATGAAATGCTGGCGCCGCCGCCGATGTTGTGTACTTCTGGTCGGCTTAATAGACATGGTATATCACATTTGTACATGGCTAATAATAGGGATACTGCTATTTCAGAGATTAAACCATCCCCGGGAAATATCTGTTCTATTGCAATAATAAGTAATACTTTTGAATTGCGAATGATTGATTTAAGAAAAGAAAGCATTGATGATAAATATTTTGATTTGGGACATAATTCATATTATTTTTATTATACAGTTGCTAAACGGCTTTCCGAGCCAATTGAGCCTCAGATGCAGAATAAATATTTAATAACACAATATTTATCTGAAAGAATACGAAAGGAGAATTTTGATGGGATAGTATATAATAGTGCAATAACTGACGGTATAAATTACCTGGTATTTGATAATAAAAAAGCATCCATTGTAAATGATTCTGAGTTTATGGTAAAAATTAAACAAGTCTCATATAAATATGATGATTGTGATGACGAACGTAAAACATATGATTGCCCGATTTCATTTGATAATGATGATTTTGATGAAAAATATGGAATTAGTCGTAACTAAACAACGGCGCATAACTACAGTTTACGCGCAGACCGAAGGTCTGACGCTGCAATAGCGGCTTGGCTTCCGTAAATTTTTCACGTCTATGTACAATAGTGGCTAAAATTTGTTTAAGAACATTAGATGAAAGCACAACAAATATTGAATAGATATGTCAGCTAAAACAACAATATGCCCAATTCTGGATAGTGTATAAAAAATCATACACGAAAGGAGGTATGCCTACCGCATTGACAAGTCCGGCGGAGCTTCCTATACTCTGTAGAAATGGCTTCAAATGCACCGTTGCAGCTTAGTTTTGTAAAATTAAAAAAAGACTCATACATTGTGTTGGAGGGAAAGCAAAACGCCGACCGGTTTTTTATCATTCGGGAAGGGCAGGTGCGGATTTCCAAGGAAGTGGAGGTGGTGGCCGAGGAGGGGGGCAATATATTGGGCCCCGGGGATTTCTTTGCCGTGGTGTCCACCATGTCCTCCCATAGTCATATCGAAACCGCTCAAGCAGTAAGTGATGTTACTTTGATTTCGGTGCAAAAGGACCAATACAGCGCCCTGATTCAGCAAAATAACGCCGTGGCGATGAAGATAATCCTCCAGTTTTCCCAAAGAATGCGCTATTTGGACGAAGCCCTTTCCACGCTGGCTCTGAAAAATAGTACCGAAAATGGCGTTTCCCACCTGTTTAATGTGGGGGAATACTATGCCAATACCGACCAGTACAATCATGCCCATTATGTCTATTCCCGGTACCTTGAGCTTTGCCCCCAGGGTGAATATTCCCAGCCGGCCCGGCAGCGGATGGTGAAGATCGCACCCTTCGTCAAAGCGGCCAAGCAGGAAGTGAAGCCCGGGGAATCCTCCCGGAAATATGCCAGGGATACGATGATTTTTGCGGAAGGGGAGCCCGGGAATGAGTTGTACATCATCCAGTCGGGGGCCGTGAAGATTGCCAAGATCGCCGGGAACAACGAAATCCTCCTGGCGGTCCTGAAACCGGGGGATATTTTTGGAGAAATGGCCCTGCTGGAATCCAAACCCCGCACGGCCTGCGCCCTGGCATACGAAGATTCGGTGCTTCTCACGGTAAGTAAGGCCAATTTTGCCCGTATGGCTGCCACCCAGCCCCAGATTATCGCCCGGCTTACGGTCCTGCTCGCGGAACGGATCTGGCTGGCCTATAAACAGCTCGCCAATACCCTGATCGAAAACCCCTTGGGACGCATTTATGATGCCCTGCTGCTCCAGCTTGAAAAGAGCCGGGTGAACATGGAAACCGAAAAATCCCATAGTTTTGACTTTGGGCTTAAGGAATTGATAAACATGGTCGGGCTTAGCCCGGATGAAGGCGCCCTGATGATGCGGAAGATCATGGAAAACCGCACCATCCAGATAGTGGATGAAAAGATACTCGCCCTTGATATCCAGGACATTGTCAAGCAAGCCTCCTTAAACAGCCGCCCGGTTCGTAAATCTCAGTAATGCCCTTTAGCTTTAATCCCCGTTTTGCCGATAATGACAATAATGAAGCGATACCCCTGTTTTCCCCTAAGGACCTTAGTCCTCCTCCTCTGTTTCCTTTTACCGCCGGGTTTTGTGTATCCCCAGGATGAAGCCGCAGAAGCGGCTGCCTTGCCCCGCAGTTTCCATAACATATTCTTAGGCATCGGCCTTGAAACGCTCAAGGGATACCTCCGGGATGATGCGTCCTTTAATTTCCGGGAAGACCGGGATGTTTCCCTGGTACCTTCCGCCCCGGAGCAAACCCTGGTGGAAACCCAGGGCCGGGACTTTATCCGCCGGGCTTTTTTTCAGCTCCGGGCCGGGGAAGTTTTTATCATGTCCTTTACCCTGAACACCACGCTGGTGGATCACTATTCGGTGTTTACCACCTTTGTTACGCGGTACGGGGAACCCACTTCCCTGAGCCCCCGGGAAGCGGTATGGGAAACCGAAGACACCAGGGTCTCCATTGAACGCCCCCTGACGGTGAAGTATATCGACAAAAACAGCTTTACGAACATGGCCCAGGGCTCCTCGGCGGATGGCTCCCGGGAACTGCTTGCCCGCAATGAATTTCTGGACGGCTTTTAGATGAGCCAGTTCCAAAATAAGAATTTAACCACAAATAGGCACGAATCAACACAAATAATAGAAGAATCTGTAATTCGTGGTTGGTCTTGCATTTTGGAACTGGCTCAGATGAAACGCCTTAGTGGTAAATTCTTCTTCTGTGCGATCCTCATGGCCTTTGTAAACGGCGCCTGTGCCGGCGGGGACGCCAAACCCCAGCCCCGGCTTGTTACCGGGGAACTGCGTATCAGCGGGGGGGAGGGCGTCGAAACGCCCATCACGGCGGAGATAGCCCGCACCGATGAGCAGCGGGAGCGGGGACTCATGGGGCGGCAATTCCTTGCAGATGGGGAGGGGATGCTCTTTGTGTTTGAACGGGACCGCATCCTGAGTTTCTGGATGAAGGACACCCTTATTCCCCTATCCATCGCTTATATCGCCTATGACGGGCGCATCCTGGAAATCCACGACATGGAACCCCAAAGTCTTTTAGCGATCCAGTCGAGCCGTTCTGCCCGCTACGCCCTGGAAGTTCCCCAGGGCTGGTTTGCCCGGATGGGGATTAGGGCGGGGGATGTGCTGGGGCCGGAATTGCCGACAGAATAAAGAGAAGAATATCAACCACAAAGAACCCAGGGGTTCCGGGACACGTCGAACCTTCGGTTCGCGGACACAAAGTAAGAAGAATATCGTCTTTTCTTTTTCTTCCTTCGTGTTCTTTGTGTCCTTTGTGGTTATATTTCCTTGATCTCGTTGTCAGAAACACCGCTTAAAAGGCCGCCGAAGCTTGAGATGCCTGAGGATGTCCCTTCGGAGAAGGCAGGGTCCTGGAAGCCCCGGGATATGCTTTGCAGGAATTCGTTGAGAGCCCGGGACATGGCGTCCAGGGTAATCCGCCTCCGCTTTATGGAAGTGACATCCACATCAAGTACCAGGCCCGGCTGTAAATGGTAGGGGTTAATTTCGTAATCAAAACGGGTGTATTCCTTTTCCAGAAAATTGAGCCGGTCCTCCAGGGCGCGCCGTTCCGGGGGATACCGGTAGTTTCCGTATATGCCCCGGATCATTTCCCGCATCCCCTTGATACGCGCCGTGATCCGTTCCTTTTCGTAGGCATAGGTAGGGTTCATTTTTTCCACATCCGTTTCACCGGGCTTAACAAAGCTGAAGGGTTCCTGGTGACCTTTGCGGGCCCGCTCCCCGGTCTGCAGAAGCAGGTCTGTGATCTCAGCCTCGAAGCTCTGCATCTGCATATCGTAGGCGGTACATTCCTCCCGGAGTTGGGTGCCGTCGCAGTACCGCATCCGTATTTGGTAATGTTCATCCGGCGCCGGCGCCGCGTCGTCGTATTCGCGGATACGCAGTTCCCGGGCGTTCTTAAAGTTTTCGATACACTGAAAGCCCAGGCGGGAGTTGTCCAGAATGGTACTAAGGGAATTCACCGCAGTGTTGAAACCCCGGTCGCGGATATATTCACTGTCCACAATCTTCTCGAGGTTTTCCCGGATGTCCGGCAGGTCGTTTTCTGAAGTATTTTTGAGGCGGTCCAGGATTTGCAGCTTACCGGTGAGGATCTCCGCGTCGGTAAGTTCCTCCAGCCCTTCGTCCAGCCGCTCATCCCGCAGCGCTGCTATTTCCCTATCGACCGTATCGGTAATGTTTTTGGAAAGGATATCCTTGATGAGGTATTCCGCCGTCACCTGGTAGTGGAAGATGGGGGTGACTAGTTCCGATTCCGGAATATTGAGACACAGTTTAAGGTCCGTTACCGTCTGCGGCCGTTCAGGATTATCCCGGAAACTGCTCTTTACCACCGTATACGCCTTATCACCCCGGATAAAAGCGCCTTGCCCGGTATTTTGCCGCAGCAGGGTGTTGGTCTGATTTTCCAGTTCCATGATACCCCGCTGGATATGACCCCGGAGGTGGCCGTACATATTCGTCAGGGACTTTTCTACTTCGGCGGTGTTGAACTTCTCTTCCCCGCCCGCCTGTTCCAGCAGTTCCGTCAGATCCTTGGTCTGTATACCCAGGGCATGGACATTCCGCTCAAAATAGCCGAGCAGCGTTTCTTTCAGTTCCCCGCTTTGCGAAAGGCTCTCCGCAAGTTCCTTGGGCAGCGCGGCGTTTATATGATTGAGGATATTTTCCGTCTCCTCCTGCATGAGCCGGTTCACCCCCTGTTCTA
>BNUW01000049.1 GCA_025997655.1 Spirochaetia bacterium | reverse complement strand
GTGTCCACCGTGTTCAGCCTCGCCCTGAACGTCTCCTCCACCCGGCTCATCCTGACCCAGGGGATGGCCTTTAACGGCAAGATGATCAAGGCTTTCTCCACCTTCGTAGTGGGCTCCGGCGGTACCGAGGGCCTTGTGGTGGGCTTGGTGATCTTCATCGTGATCATTGCGGTGCAGGCCATGGTTATCACCAAGGGGGCCACCCGTATCGCGGAAGTGGCGGCCCGGTTTGCCCTGGACGCATTGCCGGGGAAACAGATGGCCATTGAGGCGGAGTACAATTCCCAGGCCATCACCGAGGAAGAGGCGATCAACCGGAAAAAGGACCTGCAACAGGAGGTTGACTTCTACGGCGCCATGGACGGTTCCAGTAAGTTCATTTCCGGGAACGTCAAGGTGGGCATCCTCATCACGGTGGTGAATATCATTGGAGGGGTCATCATCGGTACGGTGATCCACGGCGAGAACATTACCGCCGCTATCTCCACCTATACCGCGTTCACCATCGGGGACGGCCTGCTTTCCCAGTTCCCCGCCCTGCTGATTTCCACCGCCACGGGCATCATCGTTACCCGGTCGGTGTCCAATGGGACCTTCGGGGAGGATGTGTCCACCCAGTTTACCCGTGACGCCCGGATCTACTGGATAGGCGGCGGCCTCCTGGGCTTCCTTGCCCTGCTGCCGGGCTTCCCCTGGTATGTGCTCCTCCCCCTGGCCGGCCTCCTTATCGTGATGGCGGTGCGCCTGGGCCGGAAGCAGACAAAGCAGGACACGGCGGTCAAAACGGCTGCGGCAAAGAAGGCCAAGCCCAAATCCGAGGATATGTCCCCCATTGTGCCCCTGGACCCCCTGTCCCTGGAACTGGGGTACGGCCTCATCCCCCTGGTGGACGAGGAAAAGGGGGCGGAACTCCTGGAACGGGTACACCGGATACGCCGGGAGTCCGGGTTGGACCTGGGCTTGGTTATTCCCAAGATACGGATCATGGACAATATACGGCTGGAACCCTCGGAGTACTGCTTCAAAATCCAGGGGGTCGATGTGGGCCGGGGCAAGATACGCATGGGCTACTACCTCTGTATCAATCCCGGTGGGGTGAAGGACGAACTGCCGGGCGAAAAAACCCGGGACCCCACCTTCGGCCTTCCCGCGCTCTGGGTCAGCGAGGACCGGCGGGACGAGGCGGAACGGGCGGGGTATACCGTGGTTGACCCCCCCTCAATCATCGCCACCCATCTGACGGATATCATCAAGCGTCATGCGGCGGAGATTTTGGGGCGCCAGGATACCCAGGAAATTCTGGATACCCTCAAGAAGAGTTACCCCGCGGTGGTGGAGGAAGCGCAGAAGGTCCTGAGCCTGGGGGAAATCCAGAAGGTGCTCCAGGCGCTGCTAAGGGAACAGGTTTCCATCCGCAACATGGTGGCCATTCTGGAAGCCCTGGCGGATTACGGGGCCGCCGCAAAGTCCGCCAAAAATATGCAGTTCCTCATCGAAAAGGCCCGTCAAGCCCTGAGCCGGCAGATATGCTTGCAGTATGCTACTGAGGGGCGCCTGCTCCGGGTGCTCACTATCAGCCAGAGCCTGGAACAGAAGATCCTGGACAGTTCCGTGGAAACCGCCTCGGGGGTGATGTCCGCCATGGACCCGCCAACCAGAACCGCCTGGATAAAGGCCCTGTCCCGGTCCGTGGCTGCGGTGCAGGACCAGGGCTGGTATCCGGTGATCCTCTGCTCCGAGGCTGCACGGTATCTGGTTAAGTCCTCGTCGGAACGGGAACTGCCGGACCTGGTGGTACTTTCGGTGCCCGAGGTGGTGGCGGATGTCACCGTGGAGGCGGTGGGGGAAATCAGGGTAGAAGCGGAGGGTAAGTCCGGTGAAGCGGCTTAGGAGGCAGGATTTAACATGAAGGAGAACGGCAGTGCCTATGGAATATTTTACTGAGCAGGGTTCCAGTTATCGGGACTGTGTGGAAAAGGTACGGTTGAAATACGGGGAACGGGCCCAGGTGATGACCCAACGAAAGGTCCCGGTAGGTGGGTTTCTGGGTTTATTTACCCGGGACGGGGTGGAGGTTACGGGGTATATCTCGGATCTCCGCTATGCCGCCGGGACCCGCTACGGGGGGTTCGGCAGTACCGCAGCCTGGGGGAGCGGACCGGCAACGCAGCCCGGTTTGTCCGGTGAGACTGGTTTGCCCGGTCAAACATTGAACTTTAAGGAAGAGAAGGACAGACTGCTCGCCGCAGCGGCCGCCGTGAAACAACCGGACCCCACCCTGGAGAAACTGCTTTCCAAAATGGAGACCCTTACCGAAAAGATCGACGCCAGGGCGCTTCCCCAAAGGGATGAAGACCACCCAACCCTGGTCCGGCTGGAAGAACTGTTTGCCCAGAATGATTTCTCCCCGTCCTATACAAAGGTGATGCTGGACCGGGTGCGGAAGGAGTTTTCCCTGGACACCCTGGAAGAGTTTGACGCGGTCCAGGACCGGGTGATTGAATGGATAGGGGAAACTATCACGATTCATACCGAAACGCCCGTTCAGAGGCCTCCCCGGATACTGGTGCTGGTGGGGCCCCCCGGGGTGGGAAAGACTACCACCATCGCCAAGCTGGGGTTTACCCTTAATTATGGCCGCCTTGGAGGGCCTCCTCTGTCGGTCAAAATGATCACCATCGACGGCTACCGTATCGCCGCCCGGGAACAGCTTGAGAAGTACGGTGAAATCATGAAAATCCCCGTCTCCTATGTGAACAACAACGAGGAACTCCGGAAAACCATCGCCTTTTATCAGGATGATGCGGAGCTGATACTGGTTGACACCATCGGCAAAAGTCCCCGGAATGCGGTAGAGTTGGCGAAGATGAAGCAGTTCCTGGATGCCTGCGGAACCTCAGCAGAGGTGCATCTGGCTATAGATGCGAAGACGAAGTACAGTGATGTTCGGGAGATGTTCCGGCAGTTTGCCCCCTTCAACTATCAGTCGGTGGTGGTCACCAAGCTGGACGAAACCGCCCGGGCGGGAAACGTGATCAGCGCCCTCTTTGCCGATGGGAAGCCGGTATCCTATATTACCGACGGCCAGGGGGTCGAAGGAAATATCCACCGGGCCGGTGTGGTCCGGTTCTTAATCAACCTTGAAGGGTTCCGAATCGACCGGGACGCAATTGAAAAAAGATTTGGAGAACAATGATGGAAGATCAGGCTGAGAAACTGCGGGAGATAATGCGGCAGAAGAAGGACGGCGGAGCCCCGGCGGGCGCCGGGACTGCGCTTGCCAAATCAAAGGAAGGGAAGCGCGCCCGGATCATTACGATTACCAGCGGGAAGGGCGGGGTGGGGAAGTCCAATGTGTCGGTCAACATGGCCCTGGCCTACGCCCGGCTGGGAAAAAAGGTGGTGGTCATGGACGCCGACCTGGGGCTGGCCAACGTCAACGTGATGCTTAACATGATCCCCAAGTGGAACCTCTACCATGTGATCCGCAAGCAGAAAACCATGCGGGAAATCCTGGTGGAAACCGAGTATGGCATTTCCATCGTCGCCGGGGCCTCGGGGTTTTCCAAGATAGCCAACCTCTCCGAGGAAGAGCGGCAAAACTTTATCGACGAACTGGATACCCTGTCCAATGCGGACATCATCATCATCGATACCGCCGCCGGTGTTTCCGACAATGTCCTGGACTTTGTCGCCGCCGCAGACGATGTGGTGATCATCACCACCCCGGAGCCCACGGCCATCACCGACGCCTACGGGATCATCAAGATCATCGCCACGGAGATTGACAGCCTCAACATGGGGCTTAAACTGGTGGTGAACCGGGTACATTCCGTGGCGGAGGCAAAAAAAGTGGCGGACCGGATGACCAATATCGCCGGGCAGTTTCTGAACCTCAAGGTGGATTATCTGGGGTTCATCTACGACGACCCCATGGTATCCCAAGCGGTATTGCGGCAGCGGCCCTTTATGGTGGCGGACCCGAAATGTAAGGCCTCCCTCTGTGTGCAGCATATTGTGGGGCGCCTGGAGAAAAGCGATGTTAAGGAGCGGGGCGGCTTTTCCGGGATGATGAAACGGATTTTTGGCGGTGGGGAGTAGGGAATCGGGGTGTTTAATCCGAAAATAAGCGGCATTGCCGCCGGCGCAGGCTTTATCCTCTCTTTTCTGCTGGGTATTATCGCTGGGGCCTCTTTCCCCCTGGTGTTAATCCGGGCCTTTGTTTTCGCCGCCCTTTTCTTTGCCCTGGTAAGCGCCGGTTATTGGGCGATAGGCAGGTACCTGCCGGAACTCCTGGACGCAGTCCCGGAGAAACCTACCCTTGGAGCCCGGGTGGATATTTCCGTTGGGGATGATACGGAGATTTCCCTAAACGAATTTAGGGAAAATCCCGGTGAATCCGGGGGGGGTGCTCTGGACCAGAATGATGAATATAGCTATACTGGTACTGATCCATTGGAGATGGATTTTCCGGCGGTGGAGGGTGATTCGGTGGACGCCTTGCCGGACCTTGACCTTATGTCCGGGGCGTTTAGTTCCGGGGCGCCGGTTGAAACGGATTCCCCGGAAACCGGAAGGGGCTTGGCTTCTACGGGGAGCCTGTTTGACATCGAAGCGAAGGCTGAAAAGAAGGGACCAGCGGGTGAGTTTGCGGGGAAGAATGTTCAGGAAATGGCTTCCGCCATTCAGACGATTTTAAAACGGGAAGATAAGGGATAAGCCATGGGGGAGCCCCAAAAAAAGACGGAAGAGGAGTTTTGGCTGGAGTACCGCCAAAATAGGGATCCGAAGATCCGTGAAATGTTCATCAAGCAATACTCCCCGCTGGTGAAGTATGTCGCCGGAAAAGTCGCCGTGGGCATGCCCCATAATGTCGAATTTGACGATCTGGTCGGCTTCGGCGTTTTTGGCCTCCTGGATGCCATCGATAAGTTTGACCCCGATAAGAATGTAAAGTTTAAAACCTATGCGGTAACCCGTATCCGGGGCGCCATATTTGACGAACTCCGTTCCATTGATTGGGTTCCCCGGTCTATCCGCCAGAAAACCCGGGAGGTGGAGGACGCCATCGGTACCCTGGAAGCCCAGTTGGGAAGGACCGCCACGGATCAGGAGATTGCCAATTCCATGGGGCTGGACGAAAGTGAATTCATCAAAACCATGATGAAGATTTCCGGCACCACCATGCTCTCCCTGAACGACCTCTGGTTCTCCGGGGATGATACCGACAAGGTTTCCATCGGGGATAGCATTGAAGCTCCCTCAAGCCTCAACCCCGATGTGATTGTGGAAAAAAACGAAATCAAACGGGTAATCGTGGAGGCCATTGCGGAGCTGCCGGAAAAGGAAAAGAAAATACTGGTTCTCTACTATTACGAGGATCTTACCTTGAAAGAAATCGGCCAGGTTTTGGAAGTAACCGAGTCCCGGGTATCCCAACTGCATACCAAGGCAATCATCCGGCTCAGGGCTAAATTAACGAATATCCGCAAAGGCATCATGTGATGCCAGAAATCATGTGAGAGGGTATTGATGGTCGATTTTGTCCAACTGCAGCATATTATGAAGGAACAGTTGGATCAGGACCGGGCTATCAGCATCATAGAAGTCCAGGGGCCCACCCTGGAAGATGCGGTAAGCCAGGCGGCTGCCATGCTCAATTGCGCCGTCAGGCGGCTTGAATATGAAGTAACCGAACGGGGCTTTCCCGGCTTTATGGGCGCCGGGAAGAAAACATGGACGATCAAGGCCTACCAGCGGATTGTCGAGCGGAAGCTTGCGGACCTTGGTGAATCCGGTGAGGATGGCGCCGACGCGGCGGCTGCGGCCCCGGTTATCGAAGATAAGAACGGCTATGTATTTGTTCAACTGCGCCATGCCGGGCTTTTTATCAAGGTTTCCCAACCCTTGGGCCGGGGGAAGAAGGTTACCAATGCCCAGGTGAAGGTAGCCCTGGCTGAGCGGAATATCCACGAGTATGATCAGGGGATTGCAAGTGAGGCGGTGAAAGCCGCCGCCGGGGAATATGTCCGGATCGGGGATTTCCAGCATAACCTGGCAAATGATGCCTCCATGACCGTGGAGATCATGGATGAGGAAATGAAGGCCATGCTTTTTGTAACCCCGCCGGGCCTCGGGGGCTGCGATATTTCCCTGGAAACCTATCAGACCTTTTTGAAGAACAACAAGGTGTATCACGGCATAGACCTGGATTTTCTGCGGGATTTTGCGGACGTCCCTGTTTATAAGGAGCGGGTACTGGTTGCCAAGGGTACGCCGCCGGTGAATGGGCGGGACGCCTATATCCAATACAACTTTGAAAACGATCAGTCCAAGGTGCGGATGAAGGAAGGGGCCAACGGACGGGTTGATTTTAAGGACCTTAATATCATCCAGAATGTGGTGGAAGCCCAGCCCCTGGCAAAGATGATTCCCCCGGAGCTGGGAACCGCCGGAAGGACCGTTACGGGGAATCCCCTGCCTGCCAAGGACGGCAAGGACATCCCCGTCCCCCTGGGGAAAAATGTCCACCTGGGGGACGACAAGGTTACCATCATCGCCGACATGAACGGCCAGGTAATAGTGGTGGGGGGCAAGATCAATGTGGAACCCGTCTATACCGTTGACGGGAACGTGAACCTTAAAACCGGCAACATCATTTTCCTGGGCACGGTTATCGTCAAGGGCAATGTGGAAGACGGGTTTTCCGTCAAAGCGGCGGGTAATATTGAGATAAACGGCACGGTGGAAAAGGCGGAACTGGATGCGGAGGGGGATATTATTGTCCACCAGGGCATTACGGGCAGCAAAGCCAATGGGATTATCCGGGCGGGGAAGTCTATCTGGGCAAAGTTTATTGAAAACACGGCGCTTGAGGCGGGAAACATGGTGATAGCCCAGGACGGCATCATCAATTCCCGGGTGGATGCCTACAAGAGTATCATCTGCCAGGGCAAGCGGGCTACCGTCGTCGGGGGGCGGCTGCGGGCTTCCGAGGAGATCAACGCCAAGGTTCTGGGCAGCCCCACCTCGGGTACCGAAACGATCTGCGAAGTAGGGGTTGATCCAAAAACGAAGGAGCAGCTTGCCCTGCTTATTGAAAACAAGGTAGCCCTGGGAAAGCAGCTTGATGATATCAAGCTTAATATACAGACCCTGATCAACATCAAGAAGCAGCGCAAATCCCTGCCGGAGGATAAGGAAGCCTATCTGAAAGAACTGGAGGATAAGCGGGTGGAAACCATGAAGGATATACAGGAAAACAACGCGGCTATAGCAAAAGCCCAGGATATTCTGGCCAATCTGCAGACCCGGGGCAGGGTTTCCGCCTCAGCCAAGGTATATCCCGGGGTTCGGGTGATTATTAAGGATGCCCTGGAGGATGTCCGCAACGAATACAAGGCGGTAACCTTTATTTTGGAGGATGGCCTTGTACGGGCAGCCAAGTATGAAGAACCGGATGCGAATGCAATGAAGGGTCCCGATGGCTATACAACCAATTGATTTACAGGCCCTTTTTACCCAGGTTGAAAAAGTGGGCAAGGAGCAGGCCAATCAAAAACAGGGACTGCAGCTCCAGCAGTCGATCCAGGGCGCCCATATGCAGCAAAAAGCCGAGGAAAGAATCCAGTCGGTTAATGAGTCCCAGGATACCGGCCGGGGGACGGAACGGGTTAAGGATCGCTCTCCCCGGAAGTACCGGGAATATGAGGGAGACGGGGAAGATACGGATGAGTCGGCTCCCCAATCCGATGACCCCACCGCCGCTGATTCTTCGGTAATCCACGACCCGGCTCTGGGCAAAAATGTTGATTTAAGCGGGTAGTGTAATGACCCTGGCCGTCATTTTTTCCGCCGCAAGCCTCCTCATCTGTGGTTTTACGTTTATCTATCTCCAGGCATATCTCCGCCGCCGCACCGGCGCCGAGCGTATCCTGGCGGACTTTGAGGAGGAGGTAAACAAGATTATTGCCGGCATAGACGCCGCCACAGACCGGGACCTTACCCTCCTGGAGGACAAGGCAAAAGCCACCAAGGCCCTGCTTGAAACCCTGGACCGCCGTATTGCCGCGTATGCCCGGGAACTGGACCGGCGGAACACCCAGGAATCCGCCCGCAACGCCCTGGGTAGTGACGCTGCCCGTAATACCGAAGGCGCCTACACAGCCCTGGGGCGGGGGCTTCGGTCTACGCTCAGGGTCAATCCCTCTGAGACTGTCGATGCCCCTGCCCAAACCCCTCCGGCTATGCCTGAAGCAGCCACCATGCCGCTTGCGGCGCAGTTTCCCGTACCGGACGGGCAATCTGCCGAGCCCCGGTTTATCCGTTCCGCTAATCCCGTTAAAACCAGGACGCCCCTGACCGAGCAGGTCCTGGAACTATCCCGGAACGGCTTTTCCCCGGACACCATCGCCACGCGCCTGGGGGTGACCCTGGCGGAGGTTGACCTGGCCCTGGCAATGCCGGAACATGAAAAACCCTATTGACACTTTTTTCATTTTCAAGTACAAAAATACCAGTGGACCTTTGGTTGATGAACCTTCGGTTCTACGCCACCTTAGCTCAGTTGGTAGAGCAGCAGACTGAAAATCTGCGTGTCTGGAGTTCAATTCTCCGAGGTGGCAGTTTTAATTCACCATAAAAAATGAGAAAAAGCGGCTTCTCAACGAAGGATTTGAAATCTATTATATCCTTGGTTGATTTTTTGAAGAGACGATAATGAGATTGAAAATCCCCCTGTTTTGGCTGCCATGCTTTTTTGCGCTTCTCCTGACCCGGTGCGGGCCGATACCCCGGGAAGCCGGGACAAGTCCCGATCCGCGCACCGGGCCTAACCTGGTCATTTTTTTCGCGGAGAATGGCGCCGCCCGGCGGACAGCACGGGCTATTGCCCGGACAACCGGGGGGGATTTGTTTGATATTAGCGGCAAAAAACTCCTGCCGAATCTGCTTGGGTATGACACTTTTTTTGTGGGAGGATCCCTCACGGAAGGACGGATTGCGGCGCCTTTGGCGGATTTCCTTGCCCGGACAGACTTCATAGACGGCAGGGTTATCCCCTTTTGGACCAGTTGGGAGGAGACTGGGGATTTGAACGGGGAATTTGAACCCCTCGTCCGGGGTGGGCGGTTCCTCCGGGGCGGCGGTTTCCGGCTTGAAAAGTGGGTACGGGCCAGGGAAATCAACGAGAAGGTTGAGGACTGGGCAGCCGCTCCCTTGGCGGAACTGGAGCTTCGTCAGGCCGCCGGGGGAGACCTGGCGGAGGACATGGCAAAACTGTTTTCGGCGGCATATCCGGAACGGCTCGGCCCCGCGGTTTTCGAGGATGGCGAGTGGACCTTTACAATGGACGGGAAACGCTGGTATTTCGCCCAAGGCAGATTTCTCCCCCAGGAGGATGCGGCCAGGCCGGAGGAATTCCGCCCCCTGTACTTGTACCGCTATGTCCTCGAAGGCCGGGATGATCCAAACCCCTGGCAGCCCTTAGCTAATCAGATTCTTTCCCGGCGCTTGTCTTCCGGTTCATACCGGGGCCGCCTGTCCCCAAACCCCGGCGCCCGCCGTTCTCCGTTTTATGAAACCCTCTGGCAGGCCCGCAGCAGGGAGGAGGCTTTTTCGCAGCAGCAACGGATTACTTTTTTGGGATGGTCTGTGAGAATACACCGGAACATAGCCGCCCCGCTTAACCGGGCGGAAGCGCGTATTGCGGCGCTGGCGGAAAAGGACCCGGAAATACAGGGGTGGATCAAAAGCCTGCACAGTATAACTGCCTGGAATTGGCGGAACATTGCGGGCAGCGAAAACCGCAGCTTTCATGCCTACGGGGCGGCAGTAGATCTGTTGATGAAGGCCCAGCCGGGCATGGAAACCTACTGGCAGTGGACGGCAGCCAAAGGGATTGACTGGCGTACCGTACCGCCCGAAAAGCGGCAGAGCCCGCCCGCTGCAGTGATCCGGATATTTGAGGAACAGGGCTTTATCTGGGGGGGCAGGTGGCCCTGGTACGATACCATGCATTTTGAATACCACCCGGAACTGCTGATTTTTGGGACCGGGAGGGGAACGGGGGACAGCGTCTGATATCGGGCGGCGGCGAGTGTTTTATCCTTTCGCCGTGTTGCACCCACGGGTTTTAATGGTATACTATAGTCATGTGGCATCAATGCGGACTGACCTTTACCGGAGGATTCTCTCGTGGAAGCTCATAGCCTTACGTTAAGTGGAATTTTGGACGGTAATCGTATCCTTGAAATCCCTTTTTTTCAGCGTGCGTATGTCTGGGCTGAACCCCAGTGGGAACGATTTCTTGATGGTATGGCAACCGTTTCTTCTGAAAAAAAAACCTATTTTCTTGGCTCCATAATACTAAAGCAGCAAATGACCGGCACTCAACGTCATGGAGATATTCGAACACTTATTGGTGGTCAGCAGCGTCTGACAACGCTCTGTTTATTTTTCAAAGTTCTTAGCCTGAAAATCAATAATTCAAAGCTTGAAACCATCTATCGTCTTCGTATGACCGAACAAATTGCCATTAAGCACAATCACAATGATGAAGAATCATTCAATAAAATATTAAATCTTACAACATTAGATAATATAAATACAGAAAATAAAATCTCAGCGGCATACAATTTTTTCAAAAACAACTTAGATGAATCAATCATCAACTATCAGACTTTATTGGACAATTTACAATTTGTCGTTATTGACCTTTTGCTTGATGAGGACGAGCAGAAAATCTTTGATACGATTAATTCTCTTGGTGTTAAATTGACAACCGCCGAACTTTTAAAAAATTATTTTTTCAATCATGATATTGAGTTATACGAAAAAAACTGGAAGGATATTTTTGAAACCGATTCTGCCCGGAAATATTGGGATATTCAAATATCCGCAGGCCGGGTTACCCGAAGTCTTTTAGATTTGTTTTTTTATTCCTTCCTGCAAATAAAAATTCAAGACCCCGTTCTTAATCTTAATTCGGAAGACAAAAAGAAATATGGCAAGGTTGAGGGGCTTTTCGATTCCTATAGTGATGCCACATGGGATATAAAGAAGGGTGGTGATGGAAAGAATAAAGGGTTTTCCGTCTATGCTTCCGATTTAGCTACCTTCTCCCCTTATTTAAGCAATAAGTCTTGGGATGAGGCCGCCATTGAAACCAGGGCAAATAATTTAGCAAAATTAGCCATAGCGGAATGGAAAGTCTAAATAAAGGAGTCACGTATGGAAATAATGACCGAAATAATTGATGCAGAACGGCTATCGCCAATATTCAAAATACCTGATGCCATGAAGCACAGCCGGGTGGAAGTTACTATTCGGCCTATTGAAGAAACCAAACCAAAGGTCAATAGGGAAGCCCTTGAACGGTTCAGACGAAGTTTCAATTTGAAAGATCATTTGAAACAGAAATTGGCCGAAGGGGTACAATTTGATTTTGACGCCCAGAAAGTAATAGACGGCACAGAAACCGAAGAAGAAATGCAGGCTCGTTTCAGGGCGGAGAAAAAAGTCTGGGCAGAAGACGTTGCAGAGAGGGCAAGGAGTGGCGAATTTGACTAAAAAAACAGTCCTTCTTGATACGAATGCGGTTCTCCGTTTTCTTATGCAAAATGACGAGGAAATGTACAGTCAAGTTGCCAAATTATTGATGTCCAACGATTGTGTAACTACTGTAGAGGTTGTTGCCGAAGCAGTTTATAATTTACAGAAAAAATACAAGCTTACCCGTCAAGCCATTGCAGAAAGATTAAAGGATTTTTCTACCCTGCAAGAAAATTTATTACTTGAGGAAACTATCGTCTTATATGCCTGTAATCTCTATGCAGCCACCAGTCTTGATTTTGTTGATTGCCTTCTTGATGGTTATGCAAAAGTAAAAGGCAATCCTGTATTCACCTTTGATGGCGATTTGAAAAAACAATTGGGAGGTAAGTTGCTTAATGGTTAACATAGGAACCAATGGGCGTTGACCTTTCGTAGCACCTTGTCTTGTATCTTGTACTACCGTAAGATATATGTCATTATACCAGACACGGAGGTGATAAAATGGATAGACGTGAATTTATAAAGAAATCGGCGGCCCTGGGCTTTGGCGCGGGGCTGCTCATTCTGCCCAAGGGGCTGCGGGGCGCGATTACCCTGGCCGCCCAGGAAAACAGGTATCCCGACCTGGTGGCCCTCAAGGGGGGAACGCCCCGGACCATGTTCGAGCGGGGGATGCGGGAAATCGGCGGCATGGGGTGCTTTGTCAGGAGCGGGCAGACCGTGGTGATAAAGCCCAATATGTCCTTTGACCTGGCGCCGGAATATGGGGCAAATACCTCCCCTGAACTGGTGGCGGCGGTGGTCCAGCAGTGCAAAGACGCCGGGGCGCGGCGGGTCCTCATTATCGACCATTCCCTTGCCCATTGGGAACGGGCCAGCAAAAACAGCGGCATCCTTGAGGCGGCGAAGAACGCCGGTGCGGTCTATGCCCAGGCCGAGCGGGAAGGCTACTATCAGAACGTTACCGTCACGGGGGGCAAGCGCTTGAAGGAAACGGCGATACACGAAGCGGTCCTGGAAGCCGATGTGTTTATCAATGTGCCGGTGCTGAAACATCATGGCGGTGCCGGGGTGAGCGGCTCAATAAAAAACCTCATGGGCTGTGTCTGGAACCGGCGGACCTACCACTCAAATGGGCTCCAAACCTGTATCGCCGACTTCCTCTACGCCAAAAAACCGGACCTCAACATTGTTGACGCCTACCGGGTCATCACCAGAAACGGCCCCGGCGGCGGGAATCTGGCGGATGTGGCCCAGATAGGCTCGATGATCATATCGCCGGACATCGTGGCGGCGGATTCCGCAGCCTTTGCCCTGGTTAACCGCCGGCAGGGTGAAGTCGAGTACGTGCGCATTGCCTCGGAAGCAGGCTTTGGGCAGATGGATCTTTCAAAGCTGAACATCTCCCGCCTGAGCGTGTAACATGGCGTTCAGGTTGCGCAAAACGCCGGCCCTTGTTCGTTGCCTCATCGCCCTTGCCGTACTGGTTCTGTTTATCTATGGATACCTTTCGCCCAGCATCAGCGCCAACGGCATACTGGCCCCGCTGGTCAAGGGGCAGTTCTCCGCGGTGTTGTATGGGGCGGGTATTGCGGGCTTCGTCATTGTCATCCTCCTGCTCACCCTGGTTTTCGGCAGGGTCTTCTGTTCGGTCCTCTGTCCCCTGGGCGCCAGTCAGGAACTGTTCTGGCGGGTCGGCGGACTGTTTCGGCGGAAAAAAGGAAAACGAAAAGATACTTCACAAAGCGCTGCCGGGATCGGCGTCCCTAAACCAGGAAAACCGGAACGAAAGGGGATTGTGCGCAGGGGCTACCGACCGGCGCCACGGGTGCGCTACGTAATGCCGCTCCTTGTGGGCGCAGGGGTGGCGTTTTCGTTTGCCCCGCTCATGATGTTCTTTGACCCCATCTCTATCTTCGGGCGGGGAATAGTTGCGCTACGCGGCTTGCTCTTTGGCGGAACGGCGGCTTTTTCGCTGATCCTCGCCATACCAATGGTACTGATATTGCTTATCGCGCTCTTCCGTGGCCGGGCGTTTTGCTCCTGGTGCCCGGTGGGCGTGACCCTTGGCCTGTTTTCGTCGGCCGCGCCGCTGGGCATGAAGGTATCCCCGCACTGTGTTTCCTGCGGGCTCTGCGAAAAGAAGTGCCCCACGGGCTGCATTGATTCCCGTAAAAAAACCATAGAGCGCGATCGATGCGTATTGTGCTTTTCCTGCGTCGATGTCTGTCCCACAGGGATTGCGGCCTATGGGCCGCAGGGGAAAGCGGCGGTTTCCGGTGAAGCCCGGCGGGTCTTTTTGAAGGGCGCGGGCAAAGTTTCGCTTGTCTGCGGCGCGGCGTACCTTTTAGGACCGAGCCTCAAACTGTTTTCCCGGCCCGTGGACTTGGCCCTTGCAAATCTGCCTGAAGGTGAAACGCTCCCCATACTGCCGCCGGGGGCAAAAAATCTGATTCATTTCACTTCCCGCTGTATCGGCTGTCATGCCTGTGTCGCAGCCTGCCCTGCCAATATCATCACGGCGAAGGATGACCCGCATCCCCGCCTTGATTACACCGGAGAAGCGACCGCCGCCTGCCAGTTCAACTGCGTCGAGTGCGGGCGGGTCTGTCCCACCGGGGCCATTACCCGCCTTAGCGTGGAGGAGAAACACCGGACCCGGCTGGCCCTGTCAACCCTCTACTTTGAGCGCTGCGTGGTCAACACCAGGCATGAATCCTGCGGCGCCTGCGCGGAGGTCTGTCCCACCGGGGCGCTCACGATGATCCCCTACAGCGAGCCGGGGATTCCCTTCCTGACCAGGCCCGTGTACGATGAGCGGTACTGCATCGGCTGCGGCGCCTGCCTTGCGGCCTGTCCTGCGGAGCCCCGGGCGTTTACCCTGGCGGCCGTCCCGGAACAGAGCCTTACGATCGGTTCACGCCCGCCGGAGGAATCCGGTGACGAACTTCGGGTGGATATTTCTGATGATTTTCCGTTTTGATATGTTTATAATAGAGGAGTTTGTATGCATTTAGGAGCAGGAGAGATAGCGTTACTAATCGTGTTGGCACTGATACTGTTCGGCGCGAAACGGCTGCCCCAGGTGGGCCGCGCCGCCGGGGAAGCCATACGGGAATTTAAGTCCGCGTTCAATGGCGTGGGTACCTTGAAAGATGATGTCAAGATGGACGGTGAACACGCAACAGTCGCCGGGAAGCAGGCCGATGGCGAAGGAACAGAAAACAAAACCTGATAGCGATGAGGAGCTCAACGAATGGACCGAACACCTTGAGGAACTTCGCCGCCGGATAATCGCCGTACTGGCGGTATTTACCGTCGCAGCTATCCCCGCCTTCGCCTTTTCTGAACATATAGCGGCGTTTCTCATGACGCCGGTGGCGGATCTTGGTCTTGAGCTCTACACCTTCAACCCCGCCGAAAAATTTCTTGCCTACCTCAACCTTGCGGTCTGGACCGGCGCGATCGTTGCCGCGCCCTTTTGTCTTTTGCAGATCGGATTATTTGTATGGCCCGCCCTCAAAGGGAAGGAACGCCGGTGGACCCTGACGGCGCTGCTTGTTGTCCCGGTACTGTTTATTGCAGGCTCCGGCCTGGCCTACCGGTTCCTTTCGCCGGTGGTACTGCGGTTCTTCCTGCGCTTTGCCTCAGGAGACGGTATTCAGCCGCTTTGGGGCTTCAAGGAATATCTCGCCCTGCTCTACGCCCTGATGCTTGCTGCGGGCCTGCTTTTGCAGACACCACTCTTGCTGCTATTCTCCTTCGTCCTTGGACTAACCACACCAAAAAAAGTGGCCCGCTTCCGGCCCCACATCATCATTATGATTTTTCTGGCCGCCGGAATCTGTACACCGCCGGATGTCATTTCACAGGCGGCTCTCGGTGTGCCGCTGTACTTGCTTTTTGAGCTGACGCTTTTTATCGGCGGGTTTTTATCGCGAACCAACGGAGAAAAAAAGGAGCAATGAAATACTTAGGAAAAACCACCGACCTCACCGACAGATTAACGGACAATCCTTATAATTTCCGCTTTGGGAAACGCACAAAAATTTACCAGAAAACCCAATTTAAGCCCGGCTGCTGCCTAAGCTTGCCAGTGAATTCGGTACCGCCTTTATTTCTATCGTCTTTGTCCGTGCTGTCCGTGAGGTCTGTGGTTAAATTTGGAATTCCGTGCGTATATACACCTTGACAAAGCCCCCACCGGTCTCTACCGTTATCCCATGGCCCCCACGACCGGCGTCTTTGCCATCCTGCCTGAGAATTTCTTTTCTCCCCTGGCATGGGTCAACCGGGAGCATTACGCTGCCCTGCTGGTGCTGTACTACCGGCTATTCCAGGAAAACACCCAGGGGCTGGAACGGGAATTGGTCATTCGTGCCTTTATGGATTACCTTTCTCTGCACCATGGCAGCCTTGCCGACGAAGACGATGAGGGGGAAACGCCGGAGGATCAAGATGAGCCGGTTCCCGCAGGCGTTCAGGAACTGGATTTTGAGGGCAGCCTGCCGGGGAATTCCGCCGTGAAAGAGCCGGGGCGGACAGTCCCCAATGATCGCGTTCTGGCGGGCCGGTTTTTGCGGCGGCTTATCAACGCCGGCTGGCTTACCGATGAAACCCTGGGGGATTATACC
>BNUW01000048.1 GCA_025997655.1 Spirochaetia bacterium | reverse complement strand
TCCAGGGAAACAAGCCGATATTATATATGTCGGGCATATAGTTCCCCTCCCAAATCACTATATGTCCGATTGCCTCAAGGGCAGGACCGGCGAAGTTCGCCGGTCTTTTTTTGTCTAAATCTATCGACAATGCCGGAAGGAGCGGGGCATGCCGGTCCTCATGCGGATGCGAGAATCTGCTCCGGGAGCCCGGCCCCCAGGGGGGCCCGAATAGGTCTCCCTACGCAGGGACACGCATATGCATTCGGCCCGGCATGCCCCGCTCCTTCCGCTGCGCCATCACTATATCGCAAAAACTATATGTGCGGAAGAAACTGCACAGTATAGCATGTTCTTTACTGCTCTATATAATTGATAACCGGCAGTTTTCTTACCGCAGTGCCGGAGCGGCGTTTGTAAATAAGGCGGGTGATAACAACTGCTGCCAGGGCCGCCGCTACGGAAAAGACCTCCCGCATGTTTTCCGCATTGAATAGGCCGGCTGCATAATTGCCCGCTACTAAACCAAATACAAAACCGGCTATGTATATGCCGAATTGTACAAAGGTTTTTTTCGTTTCCGCTTGCACCGCCGATTCGACGGATACCCGGTCATTAACGGCGGCGTTACAGGTATTATAGGCGTCAAGGAATTCGTCCCTGGTAGTATCAAAATGACAACAGCCGTTTGAAGCTGCCGGGCGCGTAACTTTAACGGTTGCCAATGCGCCTTTTAGATTTACTACTACTCCTGTTTCTTTCATAGAGCACTCCACCGTTACCGCACATTAAAAGGCTTTAAGAGTTTATCTACCTCAACCGGTTTCCCGTTAATGTCCACCGGAACTTTGGCGAAGGTCCACCCCTGAACCGCGTTGGGATTAACGCCGGCATTGATAAACGGTTCGGGGTTGAGGACAAAAACAATATCCTTGTCGTTGGCGCTCATATCCTTGGCCCACTCAAAGAGGTTGCCATCCCCGATGCTTACGCCGTAATGATCCAGTGCGGCATGGTAGCCGATGGTCTTCCGGTATAGCGTAACGATCTGCTCATAGGACGCAAGGGGAGTGGGGTCGCCGGAATATTTTAATTGGTCGTTCCCCAGTTTCGTCCCCACCATAAGTTTACCTTCGTAGAATGAAATATCCTCCGGCAGCTTATCGGGATTCAGGCCCGCGTCAAGAAAGGGGCGGGCTTCTACTTCCAGCATAACGTCATGGAGGGGGCTTTTGCGGTAGTCGGCGCTCCAGATAAAACGGGCAGCCCCGTCCGGCGCGGAGAGAGACCAGCCGGCGTTCATTTCGTCCGCCGCAATATTGCCGGGCAGCGCGTCCAAAACCGCATTGAAGGCTCTTGTTGAATCCGTCCCTACCACGTCCAGTTGGGAACAGGCGGACACCATTACGGTAATCATCATAATTGTCAATAGTCTGTACATGTCATACTCCTTTTACTTTGTTGGTTTAAATCGTTTCAGCCGCAGCGCGTTGGTCAACACCGATACGGAACTCATGCTCATGGCGGCGGCGGCGAAGATCGGGTTTAAGAGGGGACCGCCAAAGATGTGGAGCAGTCCCGCCGCAATGGGGATGCCCACGGTGTTATAGCCGAAGGCCCAAAACAGGTTTTGCTTGATGTTACGGATCGTCCTTTTGCTCAGGTTGATGGCCGTGGGTACATCCATCAGATCGCTCCGCATAAGCACAATATCTGCGGACTCCATTGCTACATCCGTACCGCTCCCGATGGCGATGCCGATATCGGCCTGGGCAAGGGCGGGGGCGTCGTTGATGCCGTCCCCCACCATGGCGACCTTCCTGCCCTCGTCCTGGAGTTTCTTTACCTCGTTGGACTTATCCTGGGGTAATACTTCGGAAAGCACCCGGTCTATCCCTACCTGTCTGGCAATGGCATCCGCCGTCTTTTTGTTGTCCCCGGTGATCATGACTACCTCTATGCCCATTTGGTGGAGGCCTTCGATAGCAGCTTTACTGCTGGACTTTACCGTGTCGGCAACGGCGATAATACCGGCGAGTTTCCCCTCAAGGGCCGCGTACATCGGCGTCTTCCCCTCCCCGGCCAAACGGTCCGAGTCCTGTTCCAGTTCCACAAGGGAGACACCTCGTTCATCCATGAGCTTGCGATTCCCTACCAGGGTTTTTGCGCCGTTGATGAGCGCTTCTATGCCCCGGCCGGTGAGGGATTCAAAACTATCCACCGTAAAAAATTCCAGCCCCTTTTCTTCCGCGTCATTGACAATCGCCTGCCCCAGGGGATGTTCCGAACCTTTTTCGGCGGAGGCGGTAATCCGGAGCAGATAATCCGCTTCAATGCCGGCGGGGATTATATCGGTAACCTTCGGCTTCCCTTCGGTGATGGTTCCGGTCTTGTCAAACACAATGGTACTCACCTTGTGGGTGGTTTCCAGGGCTTCCCCGCCCTTGATGAGGATGCCGTTCTCCGCTCCCTTGCCGGTGGCCACCATGATTGCGGTTGGTGTCGCAAGGCCAAGGGCGCAGGGGCAGGCAATGACCAGCACGGATATGAATATGGTGAGGGCGAATTTCACAGGGAAATAACCCGCGGGGAGCAGCGCCGGGTTAACCGTGGTGGCGATGAACCAGGCGGCGCCCGACAGTATCGCTATCACACACACAATGGGGACAAAATAGCCGGACACAATATCCGCAAGCTGGGCGATGGGGGCCTTGGAACCCTGGGCGTCCTCCACCAGTTTGATGATCTGCGCCAGGGCAGTCTCCCCGCCAATCTTGGTAGCCTTGAAACGGATAAGCCCGGTGGTGTTGATAGTAGCGGCGTAAACCTCGGCCCCCGCATCTTTGTCCACCGGCATACTTTCACCGGTAAGCATGGATTCATCTATCGACGTGTGGCCATCCACCACCGTACCGTCCACGGGGATTTTTGCCCCCGGCTTAACCACAATAATATCCCCGGGCACAACCTCATCAATGGGGATTTCCTTTTCCACCCCGTTCTCGATGATGATGGCGGTTTTTGGGGCCAGGCCCATCAGTTTTTTTATGGCCTCGCTGGTCTTGCCCTTGGATACCGCCTCCAGGGACTTGCCTAACAGTATCAGTGCGATGATCACCCCGGCGCTTTCAAAGTACAGTGATTCTACCGCCTTGAAATTGCCACTGATAATCTGCGAAACATTGTAGAGGCTGTACAGTATCGCTGCGCTGGTACCCAGAGCGATGAGGGAATCCATGTTGGGACTCCGCTGGACAAGGGCCTTAAAACCTACGACATAAAACCGGTTCCCCGCTGCGACAATGGGGATCACCAGGAGAAGTTCCACAAGGGCGTACACCAGGGGGAAGTTCATCGGGTCAAGGGCACGGGGGAAGGGCAAACGTATCCAGGTAATCATGGGCGCCATGGCAATATACAGCAAAGGCGCCGCCAGGCTTACGGCGACAATAAACTTGGTCCAGAGGGTCCTGACCGCCCGTTCCTTGCGGAGCTTATCCTCATCGACGGTTTCCCGGGAAATTTCCAGCGCCGTGTAGCCCGCCTTTTCGATAACTTCCTTAATCGCCGATACGCGTACCGTATGCGGATCATAGGCAACCGTGGCTTTTTCCGTGGCAAGGTTCACCGAAACGCTTTCTATGCCCGGAACCTTGCGGATAGCCTTTTCTACCCGCGCCGAGCAAGCCGCACAGGTCATGCCCCCAATGGGTATGGTTACCTGGCTGCTCGCCGGCTTCTCCAATACGTCATAGCCTATCTTGATAACCGCATCTTTAATAGCGGTGACCTGGATGGTGTTGTCAAATTCGACAAACAACTTTTCACTGGCCAGGTTTACTGTGGCCGTGTTTATGCCGGGAAGCTTTTTCACCGTCCGTTCTATCCGCGCCGCGCAGGCCGCGCAGGTCATCCCGCCTATGCTGAGTGTTTGAGCTTCCATTAACTGCGCCTCCACCGGGCAAATATACCCTTTGCCTTCAATAGAAATTCTTTTGGGATAGTAATAGTGCTGTCGCTCACCGTTTTATTTTCCGCGAATATGGGGACCGGGTTACAGCCGCCGGACTGTTTTTCGACCTGGCTCATCCTGAACCGGTTGCCGCAGTTCTGGCAGATAAGCAAGGCCCCCTGCTGTTTGTAAAACCCCCGGCCCGATCCGTAACACACCTGGCAGGTATTAAAAGCCGTCCTGATGCTGCCATCCGGGGCCTTTACCGCGAGCACCTCAAGGCGGGTGCCGTCAATATCAACCGGGTAGAAGACGGCGTTTTCGCTGAGTTCCGCGATGGATATTACCAAGTCCTTGTCCGCAATAAGCGGTTTGACTACATTGAGCTGTCCCGCATTTTGGGCAAACCCATTGGAAACCGCAATCAACAATAAAACTGCTATCCTAAAACCTCTGCACATTATATGTACCTCCCTATTTATCAGAATTCCCTGATTTTCCCCGCCTCATAAGAAGCGCGGCTATTACGATTCCGGCAAGCGGAATTATACAATGCCAATGACTCAATAAAAATGCCATCCGGTAAACCTCCTTTGGTTTGTTTAGCCCGCCCTGCCGCCGCCGCAGCATCCGCCCTGATTAGCCTGCTCCTCAAAATAGGCGTCCGGGTAAACCTGGGTTTCAAACGCATCAACCTCGCCCTTCACCGCGTTTATGTCGATGTTGTTTATATCATCCACCACCTTCACATACCCGTAGTAAACATTATCGCCGGTGGAGAAATCAAAACTTTCACCGGGGACAAACTGAATACCGTTGTCCCCGGCTTCCATGTCCAGCAGGGCAAGATACGCGGGAACGATCAGGCGGTTATTGCCCTCATCCAGGGAATCGTTATTGATGATCCAGTTTGTCGGGATTCCCCTTTGTACCACGAGAACCGCAGGCTCAAAACCGCTGTCCCGCAGGTTTATGCTCACCACCTGATACCCTGCGTCCCTGTTTACCTCGGCGATTGCCACATTATCCGTGGGTATGGTTACCCCCGCCGGAATTGGCGTAAGCACACCGGGAGAGGCGTCGGCGATTGTTTCGCCCTGAGCCACCACGGTAATGGAACTGCGGATCATCCCCATCCAACAGCTATAGGGAAACTTCCCGGTCTTGGTAGGGGTAAACTCAACAATGTTTTCACCGGTCTTGAAGCGGTATTCAATGCCGTACTCCCGGATGATCATGCGGTTATTACAGCCGTTAATGCTCCCCTGGGGGGCGTCAATCGTCCACCGGACGGGGATGCCCGCCTGCACGGTAATGGCGGGGTATCGCCCCCCGCTCAGGGTGCTGTTCACCTGCTGTACTCCGTCTGTAATGGTTGGCTCGAATGGAACAGCGGCGGCAGTAGTACTGCTTTGATTGATGGTAAATCCCGACAAGCCCCAGCCGTAGCTCACCATCGACAAGCCGAGGATCATCACCAGCATGGCGCCTGCGGTCATAACCCGTTTGGTAAACCGCTTGCCCAGACTGGTACTCAATGCGCCCAGGCCGAACATGAGGGGCACCGTCCCCAGGCTAAACAGCAGCATGGAGATACCGCCTGAAATCGGGCTGCCCGTACCCAGGGCGTAGAGCTGCATGGCCTGTAAGGGGCCGCAGGGCATGAGGCCGTTCAGTAATCCTATATAGAGGGGACCGGACCCCCTCCCTTTGGCATGTTCAATACGGTCGGTAAAGATTTTCGGCATACGCAGGTTGAATCTTCGCAGCGCCGGGAATATCCCCAGCATATTGATACCCATGACAAACATGAATACCCCGGCGGCCAACTGTACCACCCCGCGCATGGCCCCGGAAAAACTAATCACCGAACCCAATGCGCCTACGATGATCCCAACGGCGGTATAGGAAATGACCCGCCCCAGATTGTAGAGGAGGCTTGGCCGCAGACTCGGCCGCAGGGTATCGGTGTGGGGAAGGCATTGGGACAGGTTAATGCCGCCGCACATGGCGAGACAATGCACCGAGGTGATAATGCCGATGAGGAACAGCATCCCGTAGCCCATGCCGGATTCAGCCAGGGGAAACTTGTTGAAGAACGTAAGAAGCCCGGAGTTTTGGATAAGCATAAAGGCTGCAAAAATGATGATGAGAATGCCTGCGGTCCGGTACGCGTCCGGTTTCGGCCCGGCCCCGGCCTGCACAGAATAATCAAGCTTTTCGATGATGGCGGCTATCTCATGGATAGTGATAATCTCCGCGTTATAGCGTACGGAAGCCGTCCCCGCGTTGTAGCTCACCTCCGCGCCCTCTATGCCGGGGGTACTCCGCAGTGTCCGCTCAATCCTGTTCTGACAATTTACGCAGGTCATACCGCCGATGCGCAGGGTCCTGGTTTGTATGCCGGTTTCCATAATTCAGAGTATACAACAAGAATATTGAGAAATTATGGAGGTAGAGACAAAAATCCGATAAAAAACCGCCGTAGACGAAAAACGGCGGTTTTCATCTATATATAAGTGCTACTACTCCAGGGCAAAAGACGCCTTAAGGCCGTTTGTCCGCAGGGCAACCCAGTCTCCCTTGAGGGGCACATCTCGGGGCTCTACGTTTATCAGGTAATACAACCCCGGATCGGTGGGATCGTAGACCCGAATGTCGCCGGTATTGCCGTATACCTCGATCCGGAAGGAAATCGGCGCGGCCAGGTTTTCTGCGGTGAGGAATTTTTCATAACCCACCAGGCTGACGCTCTTCACCAGTTCCATCCGGGAGTTGGTGTAGCTGCGGTAAACCTGGGCGCTCAAGCCCCGGGGAATATCACGGCTGATAGGATTTTCATCATAGTTGAGCCAGAGCAGGTAGGATTTACCGCAGCCCCAGGAAGCGCCGTTATAGGCGGTGTCCGAAAAGACGTGGATCCCTGCCCCGCCGTGACCATCCTCGGCGCCGCCCTCATAGCGGACGTTAAACTCGTACCGGATGGACCCGCTCTGGGGAACCCGGAAATTGACCTTTGCCAGCCGGGCGGCGGCATCGTTCTGGAAGAGCCGTTCACCGGTAAACCCCCAGCGGCCCGCAGCAAAGCGGTACTCAGGTATCTGATTTTGGGCATATAGCGACATGGCCGCCGACAGGGTTATACCCACCACAAACAGAAAAAACACTCTCTTGTTCATCATCAAGCCCCTTTATAAATAGGATATCCTATTCTACCATGGTTTTTGAAAATGCGTTACCTTTTTTTGCAAGACGATGAAGAATTTTAGCTCGTTTTTCCCCGGGGAGGATTCGGACCCCCACAAACAGATCCCGGTCAAACCAGCACCTCCACATATGGGTTTATTATCCCTTCTATCTAGGTCATGGTATTAGGCGGCTGAAAAGAATGAAATGATGCCTTCGGGAATGAGGGAGGCAAGGACCTCCATATCGTTTAGGGTTTCCATAAGTGGACCCCAAGCGTAATAACCTCTCCGGACTTGTGAAATCTGCCCTGTTTTAATCAGTTGGCTATGAGAATTGGACCATCTGCCTTAAAAAGTCCCTCCAGTTTCTGAATGCGCGTTGTAGTCATATTTTTACCCCCAAATTGTATGTATTAACAGTTGATACAATACGTTTATAATATAAGGGTTATTGTAGATTATATCAAGAGAGGGAGCGCAAAAGTACCCTTTTTACCGGGAAAAAACTAGCGGAAACAGAATTTGATAATCATCATTTGCCATATATTACCGGACTTTACCACTGTTGTAGAGAAAAAGTGGAAACGCAATAGGGGGATGAGGAGGGGGATTCCTAAAAAAAGGTTTTGAAACCACTTTACATTTTAAGAGCACTTATTATCTCATCTATTGTTTTATATCGCTCCAAAGCTCTTTTGAATGTCATTTTTTGGATTATTTGCTTCAACTTAATTGTTGTATCACTCCTATAACTAGAAATATCTGGAAAAATTGAAAATAAATGACAGTCTTTCCAATCTGCTTCTGTTGTAGCTTTATATGGCCATTCACCAGTTAATATTTCAAAAGATATTGTGTATGATACATTAAAAAAAATGTATTTTACAATTTACCATTAAGGAGTGTAACATGGACGTGAAAAAAGTGTTTGAAAAAACCATGGGAAAAGAGGACAGAATTGCATTGGCATCTTCTGTAGAAGATATTCCCAATGTAAGGATTTTGAATTTTGTTTATTTGGTAGACGAAAAGGTATTGTATTTTGCCTCCGATAAAGGAGATGCCAAAGGAAAGGAATTTGCAAAAAATAAAAACGTTGCATTTACCACTATTCCTAAACGGGGATTGGCACATATTCGGGTTCATTTTGCCACCGTTAAAAAAAGCAAGAAAAGTATTTTTGATGTAAAAGACATTTTTATCTCAAAAATGCCTTGGTACAAGGAAAACATAGAACAAAATGGTGAAAATATGAATCTTTATGAGGTTCACTTTTCAACGGCTATGGTACTTGCGGGGCCGGGTCAAGCGGCAGAAATAGAATTATAAAAATAATGGAGTACGGGCAAACGGCATATAACATACATTATGTGCAATACCGCCCTAAGTTTTTTTGAGTTATGTAAAGCGACTTCACCGCTGGTTGACAAAAGAGAAAATACTAATAAAATTAAATTTAGGAGATTTTACAATGTTATCAAGATACAATAAAATATTGATTATTATATTTTTTACATTTTTGTCAATTATTAATTTATCAGCACAACAGTTTACAATAGGATTAAAATTTACTGGATTAAGTATTCATCCTAAAGGTGCTTTAAACGCACATTTGATGCCTTATAAATTGGATAAAAGAGCTATTTTTGTAATAAACCCAGGAATAGCATTAAGTTTTGAATATTTCTTCTATAAAGATATCGCATCAATAAAAATAGAACAAGCATTCTATAAAGATTGTTGTAATCAGTTAGCGGGATTTACCCATATAGGTTTAAGAGGACGGATATTTCAAATAGAAAAACATTCATTAAATGGTGGAATAGGGCCAACATTTATTTATAGAAGAAATTGGTATAAACTGGAAGGATATGATGATACTTTTGATTTTTTCAAAGGAGGAAACGCCGAAAGTGATTGGCAATGGCAATTTATTTGGTGGGGAGGAGAATTTGAATATAATTATAGACTAAATGAAACAACAGAATTGTCATTTTCAATCATACCTTATATTCCTGAATTAATAGAATTACATTTTGGTACAAGAATAATAATAAATGAATATAAATAAATGGGGTACGGGCGGTACTGCACATAACCTACGCTATACGCTACGCCGCCCTGCCCCCGCCTAATTTTCTGTCTGGCGGAACAGGCCTTTTGAAAGCAGCTTCATTACATCGTCAACCAGGGCGTCAAGTCCTTTTTCCGTAAGCCGTTTGTGGTTAAAAATGGTTTTCAGGCAGATAAAATTGGCGATCCCCATAAGAAACCACGCCGCCGTGCTGTAATCCACGTCAATAAGCTCATTGCCGAATTTTCGCAGGGCGGCGATATAGCTTTTCGCGAACCGGGTATAGTAGTCCTCAAAAAGCAGGGGATCGATATGGGAAGAACTCCAGATTATTTTATAGCACTGCGGATGGATATGGCCAAAACGGATAAATGCCTTGATCCCTTCCCTTTCCACCTCAAACCGGGTTTTACAGTGCGCGATATGCTCGTTTAGGTACTTATTAATCACCACATAATAATTCCGGACTAAATAATTATAAATTGAGGCTTTATCCTGAAAATATATATAAAAAGTACCTACCGCGGTCTTGGCGAGACCGCATATATCCGCGACAGAGGTGTCACAAAACCCTTTTTTGTCAAACAGAGTTTCGGCGGCATCGCAGATCGCGCTCATTTTCCGGAACCCTACCGGGGATCGGGGAAGATTCACCCCTTTTATCAGGGAAGTATCGTTAAAAAAGATGTAGTCCATACTCTATTCCTCCTGGCTTCAACATGGATAATACCCAAAACAAGGATCTTTCTCAAGCTTAAAATTTTACAAAAAAATGTAAAAAAATGTTAGACGAACTTCATAAACCCATAATATCTTATAAAATATGAACATTATTCATTATGAACAATGTTCATGGATAAATTAAAAAATTCAGGTGGTTTTTTATGGAAAAAACGTATGTCATTGACGGCCTAAGAACTCCTATCGGGTCATTCTTGGGAAACCTTAAAACCTGTACGGCCCCGAAGCTCGGCGCCGCGGTCATCAGGGCTCTGATGGAGCGGAACAACATTGCCGGCGCCGACATTGATGAGGTAATCGCCGGCAATGTGCTCTCCGCCGGCGCCGGCATGGGAGTGGGCCGTCAGGCGGCTATCGGCGGCGGGGTTCCGGCGGAGGTTCCCGCCTACAGCCTCAACATACTCTGCGGCAGCGGCCTGAAGGCAGTAATGAACGCCGTGGCGGAAATCCGGGCGGGAAACGCGGGGATGATCATCGCCGGCGGCATTGAGAGCATGTCCAACGCTCCCTTTCTCCTCCCCGCTAAAATCAGGCAAAACATCAAGATGGGGGAAATCGCTGTTCAGGATCACCTGCTTTACGATGGCCTCACCGACGCTTTTCACCACTACCACATGGGTATAACCGCGGAAAATGTAGCGGAAATGCACAAAATTTCCCGGGAAGCCCAGGATACATTTGCCTTTAATTCTCAGCAAAAGGCGATTAAGGCGGTGGACGCCGGGGAATTCAAGGACGAAATCATTCCCATTGAGGTGGTTGACGGCAAGAACGCCTTTACCTTTGATACGGACGAATATCCCAACCGGACAACTAACCCTGAAAAACTTGCCACGCTGAAAGCCTCTTTCAAAAGCGACGGAACTATCACTCCGGGTAATTCTTCGGGAATAAACGACGGGGCATGTTTTTTCATTGTCGCCGGGGAAGCGGCGGTACAGAAATTCAACTTAACGCCAAAGGCGGAAATAGTCGCCGTGGGCCAGGGCGGCGTTAATCCAAAGATCATGGGCCTGGGGCCGGTGCCGGCCATCGGCAATGCCCTGAAACGGGCGGGCATGAAGCTGGGCGATATGGAGTACATCGAGCTCAATGAAGCCTTTGCCGCCCAGAGCCTGGGGGTCATCAGGGAACTTTCCCGGGATCACGGGGAAAGCGAGGGGGCCATTATTGAACGCTGCAATGTGAACGGCGGCGCCATCGCCCTGGGGCATCCCCTGGGCGCCAGCGGCGCCCGGATCACCGTGACGCTGCTTAATATTCTCAAAAAGCGCGGGGCCAAATACGGACTGGCGAGTCTCTGTATCGGCGGCGGTATGGGCGCCGCTATTATCATAAAAAACATATAACAGGAGAAATTGTGATGAGATTACAAGGAAAAACGGCGGTAATAACCGGCGGCGCCCGGGGATTGGGCGAGACCATGGCAAAACTGTTCGCGGAAAACGGCGCCAGGGTAATAGCCTGCGATATGGGCGAACCCCGGAATACCTACAGGGATGTGGAATTCTACAAACTCAACGTCACCGACGGGGAAGCCTGTAAAAAATTCACCGAATACGCGGTGGAAAAATACAAGAAGCTCGACATCCTGGTAAATAACGCCGGGATTACCAAGGACGGCATGACCCGGAAAATGACCGACGAGATGTGGGACGCGGTAATCGCGGTCAACCTCAAGGGCGTGTTCAACCTGACCCGGTTTATTGGTCCCCATATGGAAGATTCCGGTGGCGGCAGCATCATCAATATTTCCAGCGTGGTCGGCGAGTATGGAAACATCGGGCAGGTCAACTACGCCGCCACCAAGGCCGGGGTTATCGGCATGGCAAAAACCTGGGCTAAGGAATTTGCCCGCAAGGGCGTACCGGTACGCGCTAACGCCATCGCCCCGGGGTATATCATGACCGATATTCTCAAGACCGTTCCCCAGGAATTGCTGGACAAGTTCGCGGCGAGCACGATGCTGGGGCGGCTGGGACAGCCGGAAGAAATCGCCAAGGTCGCGCTGTTTCTGGCCAGCGATGACGCCTCCTATGTGACCGGGGCGGTAATCTCCGCCAACGGTGGGATGAGGCTATAATATGGATCACGCAGGCATTGCCGGTACCGGTATCTACATTCCGGAAACACGAATGAGCGCCGCCGAGATTTCCAAAGCCACCGGTGGTGTATGGAGCGAAGAGGCGGTGATTGAAAAACTGGGGATCATCAGCAAGCCTATCCCCGGCCCCGATGACGGCACCCAGGAAATGGGCGCCCGGGCGGCCCTGGACTGCCTTAAAAATACCGGGCTGGACCCCGGGGAGATCGACGTTATTCTCTGCATCGGCGAGGAATGGAAGGAGTATCCCCTTACCACTTCCGCCCTGTACATTCAGGACAGGATCGGCGCGGTTAACGCCTGGGGCATTGATGTGCAGAACCGCTGCTGTACCTGCTGCACGGCGATTAAAATGGCGGCGGATATGCTTATCGCAGACCCGGAAATCAAAACCGTCATGGTGGTGGGCGGATACCGCAACGGAGACTTTGTTGATTACGCCGACAAGGATTTGTCCATGATGTACGACCTCGCTGCGGGGGCGGGCGCGATGATTCTCAAAAAGAACTACGGGAAAAATATCGTCCTTGGTTCCCACGTTATCGCCGACGGTTCCCTGTCAAGAACCGCCGGGGTAAAGATCGGCGGCATAAACGAGCCCTTTCACCGCGGTAATATCGAAGCGGGCTATAGATCCCTCACACTCTTTGACGCCCGGAAAATGAAGGATCGCCTCAAAGAAGTAAGCATGCCCAACTGGTACAAATGTATTGACGAGAGTCTCCGCAAGGGCGGTAAGACCCGGGGCGACATTGGCTTTCTGGCTATCCTGCACTTTAAAAAATCAGCCCACATGGAGCTTCTAAAGGAACTCTTTCTCCGGGAGGATCAGTCCATCTATCTGGATCATTACGGGCATTTGGGGCAGATCGATCAGATCCTTTCAATTCATCTGGGATTGAAGAGCGGACAGATCAAGCCGGGAACGAATGTGGTGACCCTTGCCGCCGGAATTGGCTATGTATGGGCGGCAAATCTCATACAGTGGGGTTGATTTGCGATGCAGATATTTTTACAGACCTTTATAAACAGTTTGCAAAACATCGCGATTTATTCGATGGCGACTATCGGCATCGTATTGATCTTCCGTACGTCCATTACGACTAATTTTGCCCAGGGAATGATGGGAACTTTTTCCGCTTTCTTCACGGCAAATTTTGTTCTGTACCACAATATGCCCTTTGCCCTGGCCATCGCCCTGGGGGCGCTTATCGCGTTCTGTTTCGGCTTCATCGTTGATGCCCTCATTATCCGCAAGGGACGGCAGGTCAACGCCCACGGGCGGCAGATGATCACCATGGGTCTTATGATGATCTTCTACACGGTGATGCCGGTAATCTATATCACCATAACAACCAGAACGCCGAGCATTCCGAAATTCACCTATGACAATATTGAATTTAGTTTTCTCGGTCAGGGGCTCTACATTACCGAACATGCCCTGATATGCGTTATTATCGCCGTCATCGGATTAAGCATACTTTTTTCCATGCTTAAGTTCACCAAATGGGGAATGGCCCTGCGGGCAACCGCCTCCAACGAAACCGTCGCCCAGATGATGGGGGTAAATACCAAGCTGGTCACCGGCTTTACCTGGGGAATAGCGGGATTTTTTGTCGCCATTGCCGCCTCTTCAACGGCAATGTCCCTGAACGCGGGTATGCTGGGAACCGTCCAGATCTACGGATTGTTGGCCTACGTCCTCGGCGGGGTTTCCCGTTTCTGGGCGCCCATCGCCGGCTGTGTGCTCATTCCCCTGTTCCTCAATTATTCGGCAATTGTTTCGCCCAAATGGGCGGGACTAATCAGTTTTATCATCATTATGCTGATCATCCTGGTTCGCCCCAACGGGCTATTCGGGGAAAAGATGATTAAGAAGGTATAGCATGCAAAAAACTAGGAGCATTATCCGCCATCCTTTCTTTGGTTTTATCATATTCGGAATGGTCATGGTATTGGTTCAGGTACTGCAGAGAGCGGGGCTGGTTCAATATTCCTTTGCCAAGGCCCTGGGACAGACCGCGATTTATGCCATCGCGGCTTTGGGCTTCAGCTTCCTGCTGGGTTACGCGGGGCTTTCAAGTTTGGGAACCGCGGGTTTCGCGGGCCTTGGTTCCTATATTACCGGTTTTCTCCTGAACACCTACACCCAGCTTCCCTACTTCTCGATACTGCTCATCGTTATAGCGGTTTCCATAATCCTGGGAGCTTCGGTGGGTTTCATTTCCCTCCGGATCGAAGGTATATTTTTGGCCATCGTTACCCTGGGGCTTTCCGAAGTTCTGGGGCAGGTGTTCCTCAACGCGGACTTTACCGGCGGCCCCAATGGTATGAGGACAGGGTATATCCACATTCTCCCCAACCTGCTGCATATCAGAACCAATATCACCATGCTCTACTGCATTGTTACGGTAATACTGGTGCTGCTTATGCTCTTAACCTGTAATCTTATTGCAAGCCCCACCGGCAGGGCCATGCTGGCAATGAAGAACAGTACCTCCGCGTCTCAGGCCATGGGGATAAGCCTGTTAAAGTACCGGCTGCTGGCCTTTATCATGGCTACCGTCTACGCCGGTATCGCCGGTTCCCTACACATGATCTACGGGCAATACACGGACCCGGTACAGTGGACCATCATGTTTTCCCTCAATATTCTTGCCGCATGCCTTGTAGGGGGAGCCAAATCCATTTGGGGGATACTCATCGGCGCCCTGATAATCTTTGGGCTTACTCCCCTGTTTTTCCAGGACATTCAGTTATTACGGGATAACTCCTGGGTAATGAGCGTTATCTCCGGCGTCCTCATTATCCTGGTGGTTATGTTTTTTAAGGGCGGGCTTATTCAGTTGTTTATCAATCTGCTCGCGAATGCCAAAGCGTGGCGGATAAGAAAAAGAGAGTACCGATTTGGAAAAGATGAATAATAGGATTACAGAACAGTTTTATGAGTTGTCCGGTCAGCTCTACGCGGACGCTCTGGAAAAACTTGGCCTCAGGGTTGGTATGCTGGAACAGTATCCTCCCATACGCCGGGAACGGCTTAAACGCAAAATCGAAAAGCGTTTAGCCCTGTTTGACCGCCGGGCGAACAAGGAAATTTCCCGGCTTGAGGACGTGGTCTTAAGCCCCCGGGATCTGTTCGAAAAACGTTACGCGAAAACAGAAGCGGCACTGAACAAAAAGTACCGCCTGAAATTTCGGGAATACCGCCAGATACTGCGCCGGCAGGAAGGTATTGTTGACGAAAACAACAACCTTTCAGGGGAGCTTTCCCCCGGGTCGGCACAAAAACTGCGGGACTATGAAGAGGGGCTTGAAGCTGAAAAACGGGGAATAACCGAAAAAAAGGCGGAGCTTTTCTGTCAAAAGGAAAAAGCAAAACAAAGGGAGCGGAAAAAGGCCGCCGCGGTTCTTGAAAGCCGGAAGCGGGAACTGGAGGGAAAGCGGGAGAAAATCCGGCTTGCGGAGGAAGAAAAGGCGGACAGGGACTACGCGGAATTTGCTGCGGCTAATGAAAAGAAAATCGCGAAAATCAATGAAAGACTTGATGCGGCAAAGCGGAAAGCCCTGGCCGCCGGCTCCAGAACCCACACCTTACATTTGCCTCCCGACATTGCCCTGCGGCTGGACGCTTTGTGCATGTATTTCGGCGGCCTCAAGGCGGTGGACAATCTTTCGGTTGACGTTAAAAAAGGGGAAATCTTTGGCCTTATCGGGCCTAATGGCGCGGGCAAGACCACGGTATTCAACTGCATAACCCAGTTCTACAAGCCCACCGGCGGCGAAATATGGTTCAATGACCGTTACGGTGAAACCCTGCGGCTCAATAAGTACGCGGTTCACCATATCATTAAAACCGGTATAGTCCGGACCTTCCAGAACATTGAGATGGTAACCGAAGTGACGGTGCTTGAAAACCTGCTTATCGCCGCCCATACCCAATACCATTCGGGATTCTTCTCCCACCTGTTCTCTACCCCCGCGCTGAAAAGGGAAACCGAGGTATTAAAGGCAAAGGCCCTGCATATTCTGGAAGAAATGAATCTGCTGAATCTGAAAGACGCGTACCCCGTGGGTATGCCCTATGGCGTTCTGAAAAGAATTGAACTTGCCCGGACATTGATGGCAAACGCTTCTCTGATCATCCTGGACGAACCTGCGGCGGGCTTAAATGAAAAAGAAACCGAGGAACTGACCCTGCTCATCAAACGTATTTCCCGGGAATATGAGGCAA
>BNUW01000047.1 GCA_025997655.1 Spirochaetia bacterium | reverse complement strand
AGTCCTCCACCCACATCCGCTTCTCGTCTTCGCTGTAACGCTTCATTTTCGCCTCCGAAATATTTGATTCCCGGAAGTTTAGGGCTGTGACTGTTTTTTTATAAGGTGGGTCGCTTTTGACGTTTACGTTCCTGCCGCAGGATACGCAATGGGAAGAAGCCTACGGGCGGTTCATGAAACTCTATCTATGATTCAGGATAAACCCTGGGCACCCGTTTGTTGATCCCGCAGGTAATCTCGTAGGAAATAGTCCCCAGCTTCGCGGCAATATCTGCGGCGGAAGGGGCATCCCCCCCGAAAATAGTAACGCTATCCCAGCGGCGTATTGTAGTGGCCGGCCCCAGATCCGCCATGCACTGATCCATGCAGATCCGGCCTGCTAAAGGATACATGGCCCCATTTATCCGCACCGAAAAATCCCCGCTGAGCCGCCGGGGCAGCCCGTCCCCGTATCCCACGGGAATGGTGGCGATGGTTGTGTCCCGGTCCGCCGTCCAGGTTCGGCCGTAGGAAACGGTCTCCCCCTTTTTCACCCGCTTGATAAACACGATTTGGCTGACCAGTTCCATCACAGGCTTTACGGGTAGCACCTTTTCTGCGCCCCCGGGGGCATAGCCGTAGAGGAGTATGCCGGGACGGACCATGTCAAGAAAGGCGTCCTCGTGGAAGGCCACCGCGCCGGTATTCGCCGCATGAGCAATGCCGGGATCGATCCCCGCCTTCCGTATACTATCCACCGCCCCGGAGAACCGGGCAAGCTGTTCTTTGGTATAGCGCACCTCATCAGGAATTAGGGAATCGGATACCGCCAGATGGGTGGCCACGCCCTCAAGTTTTAGCCCCTTCGATCCGGCAATGAGCGCCGCCATTTCCGCAGCGGACTCCGGTGCACACCCTACCCTTCCCATGCCGGTATCCACCTTCAGGTGAACCGGAAGCGGCTCCCCCTTCGCAAGCGGCATACTGGACGCAGCCGCCGCAAGTGCCTGGATAAATTCCTTGTCCCCAACCAGGGGGGTAAGTTTATTGGCGATAAGCTCAGGTGTCTCTTCCGGGATGGGTATGGACAGGAGCAGTATGGGTGCGGTAATCCCCGCATCCCGGAGCAATACACCCTCCCCTACCGTGGCAACCGCCAGAAAAGCCGCGCCCTCTTCCAACGCAGCCTTCGCCATGGGTACTGCGCCGTGACCGTAGCCGTCGGCCTTTACGGGGACGCAGAGTTTCCGGCCGGGACCGACCCGGTTCCGCACCAGGCGGATATTCGACCGGAAATTGTCAAGATGAATAAGAGCCCGGGTTGCGCGCATTTAAAAAAACCTCGTTAGATATGTTGAAAACCAGGGTACGTAGGTAACCAGGATCAACACCACTAATTGGATAAGCAGGAAGGGGAATACATACCGGCAGATTTCCGTAAAGGGTTTCTTGAACCGGTAGGTGGCCATGAAAAGATTCAGCCCCACCGGGGGGGTGAGAAAACCGACTTCCAGATTGGTGATGAAGATGATCCCCAGGTGCACCGGATCGATGCCATAGGCCTGCCCCAGGGGCGCAACCAGGGGCAGCACGATGAGGATGGCGGAAAAAATATCCATCAGGCAGCCCACCACCAGGAGCGCCAGGTTGAGCAGCAGAAGAAAAACGTATTTGGATTCAACCGTGGCCTGCATCCAGGCGGCAAGCCGGTCCGGCGCCTGGGTATCCACTATATAGTAGGACAGGGCCATGGACAGGGCGATAATACTCAGTACACCCCCGATGATGGGAACGGCTTTGAGCAGCAGGGGGCCCAGATTTTTCAGTTTAATATCCCGGTGGATAAGGACCTCCACGATAAAAACATAGATCAGGGCGACCGCAGCTACCTCCACCAGGGAAAGGATGCCGGAAAAGAAACCCGCAATCAGCAGGAAAGGCAGAATAATCTCAAGGGCAGATTTTTTTAAACCCGCCAGGGCTTCCCGAAACCGGAAGGGTTCCACGGGTATTTTAAACCTAACCGAAATGATGATACCAAAGATGATAAGCGCCGCCACCAGGATCAGCCCCGGGATAATCCCCCCTAAAAATAGGTGCATGATATTGGTCATGGTGGTCGCCCCCACAAGGATTATGGGGAGGCTTGGCGGAAAAAGCAGCCCGATGCTCCCGGAAGAGGTGAGGAGCCCGATGGAAAACTTTTCCGGATACTTGGTGTGTTCCGATAATATCGAAAAGAGTATTCCCCCCAGGGCCAGGATGGTTACCCCCGAAGCCCCGGTAAAGGAAGTGAAGAAGGCGCAGATGATCACCACGGCGATGATCATGCCCCCGGGCAGCCAACTAAAGAGGCCCCGGAAGGTCTGCACCAGCCGCTCCCCTGCCTTGCTTTCGGAGAGGAAAAAGCCCACCAGGGTAAAGAGGGGGATGGGAATCATGCTCTCCTGGGTAAGGGAAATATACACCTGGTTGGGCACCACGTCGATTTCCCCCCAGGACGCCTGGATGAGCAGCAGGGCAAGCCCCCCCATAACCACAAAGAGGGGGGTTCCCGCCAGGGCTGCCAGGATGAAGATAATCACTGCGGGGATTCGCAGGTAATACGCCAGGAGGGAGAGGGTATCGGAAAGATTAGCAAAGAAGGGCGGCAGGTCAAAGCCCCAGACCGCCTTGGCAATGATGGGCAGGGCGCAAAAGGTTCCCAACAGGAGCGCCAAGAAAGGCAGGATTTTTGCCTTGCCCTGCAGCGGGGACTTCCGGGCAAAGCGAAGGGCGATCACCCCGTAACCGATAGGAATAATCAGGGCAAAGACCTTATCGGGGATAAAGCCTATCATTCGGCCGATAAGCCCTATCTTGATAAAGGAAACCGAACTCCAGGCAATGATGCAGAGCACAAAGGCGGAAAGGCAGTTGGTGATGATGAGCAGGGGCCGCTTAACCCTATCACTACAAAAATTCTGGACCAGGGCTATGGAAAGGTGATCCGCGCTTCTGGTGGTGATCATCCCCGAGAGAAGCCCCAGGGCCAGCAGCAGGTGAACCAGTATCCCGGCGCTGTCCGGAATCCCGGTTTTAAAAAAGGTCCGGGCGATTACCTCCGCCGCCGGTAAAAGGGTCAGGCAGAACAGGGAGAAATAACAGAGCCCTTCCTCCAGGCCGTATAGTATCCGCTTTACTCCCCGTTCCATTAGCGCCCGCTCCGGTAGGCCTTTACCAGCCGGTCGATTTTATCGTAGGTGGCCCGGTCAAAGGTGGAGCTATCCAGCAGCGCCGGAATAGCCTTTTCCAAATCCGCGTACCATTCCTGTTCCTGCCGTGCGTCCACCTCATTGATCACCAAACCGTGGCTGCTCATGGCGGTAACCGCATCGCTTTCAAGCTGGGCCAGGGACGTCCCAATTTCCGTTCCAATCTGCCGGGTTATTTTGATGAGCGCCGGGCGGTGCTGTTCCGGAATCATTTCCCAGGTGTGTTTATTTATCACGATCCCCGCCAGGAAGGGGGCAATGTTCACCGTGGCCATGTTTTTCGCCACCCCGAAAAACTGAAACCCCGCCGAGATTATGGGACTATTGTACAGCGCCTCAACGGTCCCCGCGTTCAGGGCTATGAGCATCCGGCTGCCGTCAACCGGGGTAATCTGGTACCCCATGGATTTGAAGACCTGGGTCATGGCCGGTTCATAGGGATCGCAGCCCACCTTCATGCGCTTCAAATCCGCGGGAACAAAAACCGGCGCTTTAGAAAAAATCTTTACCCAGCCGGCCCTCACCAGGGCCATACTAAAATAGTTCTGGCTGTTGATAGCCGCCTCCAGATCCGGTTGAACCGCGTTGAGAACCACCGTAAGTTCCTCATTGTTCCGTATGAGGAAGGGACAGCTCAGGGTCATTATTTCCGGCACAATACTATTCAGCCCCATAGAGGTAAATACCGCCGCCTGAACCACATTCATATTGAGCTTTTGTAATACATCTATCTCGTTTCCCTGGGTGCCGTTGGGATAAATCTGCAAACGCACTTCCCCGTTGGTTGCGGTGGACCATTCGGCGGCCATGCGGTTCAACGCGACACCCCAGGGGGTATTGGCGGGAACCATGGACGCAAGCTTAATGGTAATCTGCCTTGCCGGTCTCCTTTGGGAATACACCGCCGGCGGGCTTCCGCACAATAACACTATTGCAATAATCAAACATACTTTTTTCACCACTATTTCTCCTTTTTCTTACCGTCCGTTCCGGTACGCCTTTACCAGCGTATCAATTTCATTATAGGTAGCCCGGTCAAAGGTGGGAGTCTCCAACAGCGCCGGAATAGCCTTTTCCAAATCCGCGTACCATTCCTGCTCCTGCAGGGGGTTTACCTCATTAATCCTAAGCCCGTGGTTCGTCATGGCGATAATGGCATCGCTTTCAAGCTTGGCCAGGGATACCTCAATTTCCGTTCCAATCCGCCGGGTGATCCGCTGAATCGCCGGGCGATGCCGCTCCGGAATCATTTCCCAGGCATGCTTGTTCATCACGATTCCCCCCAGAAAGGGGGCAATGTTCAGGCCGGCCATGTTCTTCGCCACAGCGAAATACTGCATCCCCGCAGCGGCTATGGGACTCATATAGACGGCTTCAATGGTACCTCCGTTCAAAGCGATGAGGGTTCGGTTGCTGGCAATGGGTACAACCTGATACCCCATGGATTTGAAGACCTGGGTCATACCCGGTTCATTGGGATCGCTGCCTATATTCATCCGCTTCAAGTCCGCGGGAATAAAAACAGGCCCCTTGGAAAAAATCTTTATCCAGCCGCCTTTGACCAGGGCCAAACTGTGATAGTTCTGACCATCGATTTTCGCTTCCAGTTCCGGTTTTATGGCATCGAAAACCAGGGTAAGTTCATCATCGTTCCGGATCAGGAGGGGGCAGCTAAAGGTCATCATTTCCGGGGCGATCTTATTCAGCCCGAATGAGGTAAACACCGCCGCCTGAATCACATTCATATTGAGTTTTTGCAGCACATCCGCCTCGGTGCCCTGGGTACCGCTGGGATAAATCTGCATCCGCACCTCTCCGTTGGTTGCGGCGGCCCATTCGCCGGCCATACGGTTCAACGCGGCGCCCCAGGGGGTGTTGGCGGGAACCATGGACGCAAGCTTAACGGTAATCTGCCTTGCCGGACGCCTTTGGGAATACACCGAAAGGGGGCTGACAACGAGTAATACTATTGCGGCAAGCAGGCTTGCTTTTTTCACCATTCACCCCAGGTATCGGCGTCAAGGTCGGCGAAGAATTCCGGCGCATGATTCAACAGGTACCGGGCCTTGCGCTGGTAAATAGTATTGACCAGCCGGTTAGCGCCGCCGCCCTTTATCGCCAGGGCGGATTCCAGGCAGCTCTTGAAGGTTTCAATGTCCTGGGCCGGGTACGCAACCGCCTGGGCATAGGAAATATAGGGGCTCGCGGAACGTCCGCCGGTTTTTTCCAGCGCCCGTTTGTAGTGAATATCCACTTTGGACTTATCGCCTCCCATACCCTCGGGCACCGAAGAATAGAACAATATATAGAGATCGTCCAGCGCCCCCGAATTGAAATCCGGGTCCAGTTCATAGGCCCGGGCCAGGGCGGCGGTCAATTCCGGCAGCCGCATCCCCAGGTTCAGATCGAAGGGGTCAAGGCCGTAGGCGGAGAGGGTCCCTCCGGCATACCAGTAGATCAGGGGCACATCCTCTTTTGTTACCTGGGACAAATAGGACGGATAGCGGTCTTTCCACCCGGGGAACTTCTTTTCAAGCCCCCCGCCGAGGATTTCCGCCCCCCGGAGGTAGAGCCGCCGGGCTTCCGCCAAAGCTTTTTCCCGTTCAAGATATTCCTCGGCGGGTAACATTTCCGCCGGACCCTGGATAAAGGCATTGGCGTACATCACATAAAAGGAGCCCGTATCCAGAATTAGCGCCTGATCATCCGGGCGCTGTGCCAGCTTGGCTTCGCTCTTTTTGAGAACATTCGGGATGAGGGGTCCAATCGTTTCCGGTTTCAGGCGCATAGCCATTTGATTGATGGAACAGCCGGAAAATGCCAGAAAGATAAGCAAAACCCCGGCAGGGCGTATACTTCGATGATTCATTACTAGCTCCTTTTATTCGCCAATGACTTGGCGTATATCCTTTTTGATAGCCGTCAACTTCCGTTCCGCCTCGGCCTTAGCCGCCTCCAGCCCTCCGGCGCCTATTGCCGTACAGCTTGAGGCGTAGAACTTGATCTTCGGCTCCGTACCGCTGGGCCGGGCGCTTACCACGGTCCCGTCTTTTAGAAAGAACTGTAGCACATCGCTTTTGGGGAAGTCCACCGGGTCTATTTTACCGGGCTTGGCCGGGTAGCGCCACACCGATTCCTGGATGTCCCGGACCTTCTCTACCTCAATCCCCCCCAGAGAAGTCGGCGGGTTTTTCCGGTATTCCTCCATTATGCCTTGCATGATAGCCGGTCCCTGGGGTCCCTGGAAGTACTTGGAGATCCCCGTTTCCTGCCAGTAGCCGTACGTTGCGTATAGCTCGTCAAGGCGGTCCAGGAGGCTTTTCCCCTGACTCCGCCAGTAGAGGGTCATCTCCGCGGTCATGGCGGCGGCGCTCACCCCGTCCTTGTCCCGGACCTCGTTTTCCACCAGGTACCCGTAGCTCTCCTCGGTACCGAACACCACATCGGCGCTCTGGTCCGCCGCGGTCTTTGCCATCACATCGGCTATCCACTTAAAGCCGGTCAAGCACTCGTACAGTGTTACCCCGTAGGATTCGGCCACCCGTTTCTGCATCCCCGTGGTGACAATGGTGTTGACCATTGCCGCCTTTGCCGGAAGCTTGCCGGTTTCCTTTAGCGACAGGAAAATATAGTCCGCCAGGAGGGTTCCCAGTTGGTTTCCCGTAAGCAGGGTAAAATCCCCCGGTTTTCCCCGCTTCCCTGATGGAACGGCGATACCCAGCCGGTCCGCATCGGGGTCGGTGGCCATCACCACATCGGCCCCCACCTGCTTACCCAGCTTCAGGGCCAGTTCCAGGGCGGCGGCTTCCTCGGGGTTGGGGAAGGATACCGTGGGGAAGTCCCCGTTCCCCTCCCGCTGTTCCGGCACGGTGATCACCTTGAGCCCCAGGCTCCCCAGCACCGCTTCCACGTGCAGCGCCCCGGTTCCGTGGAGGGGGGTATAGACGATCTTCACCTCCGCCGCCTTTGCCTTGATAAGATCGGGGCGGAACAAGCGGCTGCGGACCATGGCCTGATATGGGTCGTCTATTGTTTTATCGATAAGCTCCAGAAGCCCGTTGGCAATGGCCTCTATCCGGGTAATCTCCTTAATCTCCTTCACCGCGTTGACCTCCGCGATGATCCCCTCGTCGTGGGGGGGGATAACCTGGGCGCCGTCGTTCCAGTAGGCCTTGTACCCGTTATATTGGGCCGGGTTATGGCTGGCGGTAACCACGATCCCCGTATCGGCCCCCAGCCGCCTGACCGCGTAGGAGAGTTCCGGGGTGGGCCTGAGGGCGCTGAACAGGTAGGTTTTGATGCCGTTGGCAGCCAGGATAAGGGCGGCGGCCTCAGCAAATTCCGGGGAATAATGGCGGCTGTCATAGGCGATAACCGCGGCAAGCTTCCCGGCGGCGGCCTTTTCGGGGAATGCCCTGCGGACATAGGCGGCAAGGCCCTGGGTGGCGCTCTTTACCACCAGGGTATTCATCCGGTTATACCCGCCCCCGATGACTCCCCGCAGACCCCCGGTGCCGAATTCCAGGTTCCGGTAGAACCTATCCTCCAGTTCCTTCCAGTCTTCCTTTTTAAGAAGCTCCTCCACTTCCCCACGGAAATGGTCATCCTGTTCCTTTGCTATATAATCCTTCGCCGCCTTAATAATCGTGCTTTGTTCCATAAAGCCCCCGTACCAGACTTATTTACCTATAAGCCAGTATACGCCGGTCCCGGTTGGGATTCAAGGACCTTGAGAAGAGAAAGATTATAACCACAGACCACACTGACGCCACGGACTCCTGCTTTCTTATCCTTTCCTTTGTCCGTGAGGGTCTGTGAGGTCCGTGGTTAAATTCCTAATTTTTATCCGTTTTTTTGGATTAGATGGTTATGGGTCCTAATTGAAATAGATACTAAACTGAAACTTGCCGTCAAAGGAAACTTCGGGGCCAAAGAACAGCGCTCCCACCGGGGTTTCAAGCTGCAGCCCGGTACGGACGCCGCCCTTCAGTTCCTTAAGGCTATCAATGCCGGTGAACTCGTCCCACACATTTCCGCCGCGCAGGGTGAGCGCAAAAAATGACCGCATACTCAGGAGCCGGGAAAGCGGCGGTATTTCCTCCAAATAGGTGAAGCCCACAATACCCTTATCCCGGCCTAAAATACCCATGCCGTATCCCGGAATGCCCGCCTTTCCCCAGGGACTATAGAAGCTCCACTCCGGCGCCAGGTTTCCGCGATAGGACCCAATATTCAGATCATCCGTAAAACTGCGCCGGGGATGGGGAGTCCATGCCTTTCGGAAGAGAATGTCAAACCGTTCATAAAAAGGCGCCGCAGGGCCATCGGGCAAACGGCTTCCGGCAAAGGGGAAATCGATCGCAGCATCAATAGCAATGTTACGCCAAAATTTAAAATGCAGGAGCCGGTCAATATTGCTGCTGTTATAATGAAACCCAAGCTCCACAGCGTGCATATCACCGCTTGCTGAGTTCGTGTTTACGGTTGACCGGGTTGCGGTATTGTACCCCGTGTTTTGATACCAGAAGGGATTGTAGAGATACCCCAGGGACAGGCTAACATGATCCGCCGGGGTGTAGAAAAGCTGCGCCCTCCCCTTTAGCTGGCCCAGGGTCGAAAGTTCCCCCTCCGGCCGGATTGCGAAAATGGCCGAACGCAAATAAGACCCCTCCACCCCCAGGCGCGCCTGAAACAGCGAAGACAGGGTCTTCGTAAAACCAAGCGAAAGAGAGGGCCCCCCCATGCGGGAACCGGCATAGGAAGCGTTCAGGTTCAAACGGGAATCGCGCACAAAAACATCGTTAAAATTGAATTCAATCCCGGGGATCATGCCCCATTCATAGGTATTGCCAAAACTCGAAGCCGCCGACAGGGTGAAGGTAACATCATTTTTCCGATCCGCCGCTTTTACCCCCGTCAACACCAGACAGCAGCCGCCGTCATCCCCCTCCTCAAGATGGTAGCCGACACTTTCGTAATTGCCACGCCGCCTGACTAGTTCAATTGCTTCCTCAAGTTTACCGCTGTCCAGGGGCTTTCCAAAAAAAACATCAAAAAGAGACTTAAGCGATTGGGGCGAAAGCCGTGACGCCGTGGGCTGCCTGCTTTCTTCCGCGCCGTTAACGCCGATGGAAACGAGGCGTACCTGAGTAAAGGATGGCTCCGGGAGTTCCCGGTAGCTGCCGGTGCGCCGCCAGTCCCGTTTCACCAAGGGCCGCGACCCTTCGATTTTCGCGGCGAGTTTCAGCAGCGCTTTCATGGTTTCGGGATTGCGGGTAATTTCCTCCCCGCGGTCAATGAGCTTTTGCGCCTTTGAGAAATCGGTCAAATAGTAGCCGCTCAAATCCATAGCCAATATGAAATCCCCATCCCCCGCCGCCAAATTGGACTCATAGCTGGTAGTCTGGAGCAGCCGGATTGTTTGGTCGATCACCTTCTCTATGCTGTTAAGTTCCTGGGGTTTTTTTACAACCAGGGAACCGACATCAACATCTATGATAATATCGGCGCCCCATTCCCGTGCCAAATCAATCGGATTGTTGTTGAAAAAACCGGCGTCTATAAGATAGGAGCCGTTCATGGGCACCACGGGGAAAATGCCCGGGATACTCATACTGGCGCGCATGGCGCGGTAGAGCACGCCGTGATCCAGGGGAACGGCCTTACCATCCCCAAGGTCCACCGCGATGGTCCTGAAGGGAACCGGCAAAGAGGCAAAATTGTTGTGCATTGACACACGATAGGTGAAGCGCGAGAGGAGCAGGGTGAGGTTCTGATCCGGCAGAATTCCCCTCGATCTCCCGACTCCGCTTTTATTAAAGTTCAGCCGCAGCAACGGGATAGAATCTTCGAGAACCGAGGCTTTCCGGACCGCCCCCTCGTTCAGAAACACCTCCCCCCAGTTGCTTTCCACCGCAAGGCGTTCAATATCACCGGGGGAATAACCCGCCGCGTACAGGCCGCCGATAATACTCCCCATGCTGTTCCCGATGACGCAATCTATGGGAATACCCACTTCCTCAAGCACCTTGAGAAACCCCAGATGGGCAAACCCCAGGGCTGCCCCCCCGGAAAGTACCAGCGCAATTTTGGGGCGGTCGGCTTCGTCTGTTTCCTGAGCGGGGAGCAGGGATGGAATAATACAGGTCAGCAATAACAGCGCAAGTCTTTTCATGCAGATACAGGTTTAAGTATAGCCGAAAAAACCAGCGCCATCAATATAGTTGAGCCAGTTCCAAAATAAGAATTTAACCACGGATGAACACGGATTACACGGATAAGATAAGGGAATTTTATATTCTATCCGTGTGTATCCGTCTCATCCGTGTTCATCCGTGGACTGTTCTCCTCTGTTTTATATTTTGGAACTGGCTCAGTTATCAGTGTGCAGCGGCCTCCTGGTTTTTCCGGTCGATGGAGCCCATGGGATAGATAAGGTTTTCGCTCTGTCCGAACTTATCCTTATATACCAGCTTGGCGACGATACCAAAGATCACACCCAGAACGACCCAGGATAAGAAGATGATGCCCTCTACCGGAGTAAGGGCGGAGGGGCTGACCCCGGGGATATACAGAATACCCATGGCGAGACTGAGGACCACGGCGAGAACCCCGATAACCAGGCCGTTTTTAATCTTGTAGGGGCGCTCCATATTCGGTTCTTTAACGCGCAGGATAAGGAAGGAGAGCGAAACCAGCAGATAGGCCACAACAACGCCGGCGCTGCCCGCATCGGTAAGCCACACCATCATTCGCCTGCCGAAGAAGGGGGCGATGCAGGAGATTATACCGATAAGGATGATCGCGGGGCCGGGGGTCTTAAACTTGGGATGCAGCCGGGCAAAAAGCCGGGGAACCATATTGGCTTCACCCATGGCGTATATGGCGCGGCTGCCGCCTACAAAGAAAGCATTCCAACTGGTAAGGATACCGGCCATGCCGCCGATAACGAGGATTTTGCCCGCATGTTCCCAACGGAAAGCCTTGCTCATGGCTTCGGCGGTGGTAAGGCTGGTTTCAGCGGCTACGAGGTCCGTCTTTGACATGACAAAGGATACCGCAAAGATGATCACGATGTACCATATAACGGCCATAAGAATAGACAGCATCATGATAAAGCCTATGTTTTTGGGAGGGATGTTCATCTCCTCGGATGCCTGGGGCAGAACATCGAAGCCGACAAACATAAAGGGCGTCATCACCGCCACAGAGAGTATGCCGGGAAAACCGTCTTCAAAAAGCGGCTGCATGTTCGAGGCTTCACCGCTGAATATGGAAGAAACAACAAGCAGGATGCCCGCAGCCGCAATGACGACGGTGAGGACGGAATTGAAGATGGCCGCAGATTTTATCCCGATATAATTGATTACCGTAATGAGCAGCGCCACAAGAATAGCCACTATCAGCCACTGGATACGGATAGCAAAACCGGCGACGGTGTAAAGCACCGGCCCCTTTCCAAACGCCGGAATGATATACTGGATAACCGTCGGCAGGGCGCAGGCTTCAAAGGCCACAACCCCCACATAGCCAAGAATGATGGCCCAGGTACAGATAAATGACGGGAACTTGCCCAAGGCGCGCATGGAAAAGACGAACTCCCCGCCGCACTTGGGCATGGCCGGGGTCAGCTCCGCGTAGGTAAGCCCCACAAAGAGCACCATCAGCCCGCCCATGGCGAAAGCAATCATTGCCCCCGCCGAGCCGCCCTGCCCTATCCAGTCCCCGGCCAGGACAACCCATCCCCAACCGATCATTGCCCCAAACGCGAGGGCAAACACCTCACCCTTGTTGAGCACCTTATTAAACGCTGATTCTCTTGCCATGCCAGTCCATCCTTTATACTGAAAAATATGCAAATGATACCATTTGCAGAAAAACTACGCCTTCACCGCTTCGATAGAGGCCCGTAAAATCTCTACTGCTTTATCGCAGTCCGCCTCGGTTGCAATGAGGGGCGGGATCATACGGATAAGATTTTTGCCGATGAGGGTCACGAGCATCTTGCGGTCAACGCAGCCGTGCTTTACATCAAGCCCGATAGGATCGCTAAACTCCAAACCAACCAGGAGCCCCTTGCCGCGGACCTCCTTGACCCTGGGCAGCGTGCGGAGCTTCTTCATGAAATACTCGCCGATCTTTGCCGCGTTTCCGGCCAGATCCCGGTCGATAAGCTCGGTTATCTGGGCAAGCGCGGCGGCGCAGGCCACCGGGTTCCCTCCGTAGGTCGTTCCGTGGGACCCGGCGTTGAAAGCCTTGGCAATCTCGTTGCTGGTAACAATTGCGCCGATGGGCATGCCGCCGCCAAGGGCCTTTGCCATAGACATGATATCAGGTTTAAACCCATAGTGCTGATGGGCCATGACCTTGCCGGTGCGGCACCAGCCGGTCTGTATCTCGTCCACCAGGAAGAGCATGTTATTATCCGCACAGAGCTTGCGGATACCGTCCACAAACTCCTGGGTCGCGGGATGGACGCCGCCCTCGCCCTGGACCAGTTCCAGCATAATAGCGATGGTGTTTTTGGTGACCAGGGATTTAAAGGAATCCAGGTTGCCGAACTCGGCGTAGGTGAAGCCGGGCAGCATGGGACCAAAACCGATATGGCAGGCGCTTTGGGGCTGCCCGGTCGCCGCGAGTGCGCCCATGGTGCGCCCGTGGAAGCTGTTTTTCGCCGTGATGATATGATAATGCTCCGGCCCGTACTTTTCGATGCCGTATTTGCGGGCCATCTTAATCATGGCCTCATTGGATTCGGTACCGGAGTTCTGATAAAAAATCTTGTCGTATCCCAACAGGGTACAGATTTTTTCCGCAAGCAGCGCCTGGGGTATCGTATAGGGATAGTTGAAGGTATGCATAACATGGTCCAACTGCTCCTTGGCGGCGGCCACCACCTTGGGGTTCCGGTTACCGGCGTTGTTCACCGCGATGCCGCCGTAAAAGTCAAGATAGCCCTCTCCCTTTTCGTTATAGAGATACATGCCCTCCACCCGCTCGCAGATAAAATCATAGCGCTCGTAGGTTTCAATCATGTACTTTTTTACCAAAGCCCTGATCTCATCCGGGGTCTTGCCCACATCTTTCAGTAACATTGCACACTCCTCCTCTTCGTAAGTCTTTTATTTAAGATCATGCGGCATTGCCGTCGGCGCTGCCGGATGTTTCCTACTATAAATGTATCCCCATGCGAATATGAGTACCGAGCCGCCGATAGCCGGGAACAGCGGATCGATAGCACGGGACATAAGGCCCGCGTTAATCAGCAGCTTGCCGATAAGAACCAGCACCGGCGAAACCAACATAGAGATGAACGCAACGCCCCCGGCAATCTTTCCCGGAAAAAACAGCACCGCGCACAGGGGCACAAACGCTACCGCGCCCCGCAGTCCCATTGACATAAAGCTCCACCCCAGAATGAGGGAACCCATGTCGCCAAAGGTAAAGAGCGCCGCCGCTAACAACACTACTACTATCACCAGCCGCGATACCACCAGGGTCCGTTTGTCGCCGGGGTTTTTGTTGATAAACTGTTTGTAGATATCCTTTACGAACATGGAAGATATCCCCAGGGAGATGCCCGCCCCGGTGCCGACAAGCGCAACCAGAAGCACAGCCAGGATCATCCCGGCCAGCACCGGCGGCAGGTTTTCCAGGATAAACAGCGGCATGACCGAGGCGCTTGGCACATCGGGCCGGTGAAGTTTCATATACATGCCCACATAGATGCCGGGGATACCCATAATGGGGATAAGAACCGCGCTGAGGAAAATCCCTATCCGGGAAGCGCGAAGGGACTTGGCCGATATAGCCGCCTGGATATAGGTCTGCGTGGTAAGGACGCCCAGCACCAGGGAAAGCCCGGCGCCAAGGTCCACCGCAAGCCCCCGGGCAAACAGGTTAAAATACCTATCCCCAGGGAGCGTAAATGCGCCAAACCCGCCCTGGAAGGCCACCGCCGCGGCCAGACAAATGCCAAGCCCCGCATACATGAGCAGGGTTTTCGCGATACCCACCATGCCTGCGCCCCACACGCCGCCAAAGACGACATACACCAGCATGAGGGCTATGGTAAGAAACGTGGCCGGGATACGATCCATACCGCCGACCGCCGCCACCAGGGCAATACCCGAAAGCACCTGGGAAACGATGCTGAGAAAGCTCCCCACCGAGGTCAGCGCCGTTGCGGCAACGCCGCTTCGCCTGCCAAACTCACGGGAAAAAACCTCGGGCAGGGTCTGGATGCCGCTCTCGTAGAGGGGCTTTGCAAAAAACAGCCCCAGGGTCAGGCATCCAAGCCCGGCGCCCAGGGTAAACCACCAGGCGGAAAACCCATAGTTAAAGGCGAGCTGCGCCGTACCGATGGTAGAAGCGCCCCCCACCAGGGTCCCGATGATGGAGCCGGTGACAATCCCCGCCCCCGCCTTTTTACTGCCCCCGGAAAAGTCATTGGCGGACTTCACCCGCTTGCCGGAATAGAGGCCGATAGCCGTGATGAACACGAGGATCAGCGCCGCGCCTATATAGTGATACAAGGTCATAAAACCATTCCTTTATCTGGTCATCAGGCCCAGGGGGTCAACTTTTTCCCGCAATATGCGCAGGACTTCCGGTAGAGGAGGCTCCGCCTCTTTCGCCGAGGAGATATCCAACTCAAAACCGGTGTTATCCCTGACATATTCAGGGGTGACCCCGGCAAAATACTCCGACAGGTACATCCGCTTATCTTTATCGCCAAAACGGAGTATCCCCAGCTCGGTTATGACCGCCCGGGGGCCCTTATCCGGGTCAAGCCCGCTTTTTTTGCGGCCATCCGGCCCGTCAATCCATCCGGGGCTGGTGATATAGTCCACCCGGTCCACAAAGCGGCGCTTTTCGTGCTTCATTATAATGAAGGTGTCGCAGTAGGTGGCGATACCGTTGGCCCCGCCGGAACCGCTGAACCGGGTTTCCGGGTGGAAGTAGTCGCCGATGGCGGTGGAATTGAGGTTGCCGTACACATCGATCTGCGCCCCGCCGAGAAAACCCGCAGCAAGGGCGCCTCTCCTGGCGGCTAATGTCTGAAACCCGAAATAACGGAACTGCGGCCAGAGCACCGACGCCTGGTAGCACACCCGGAGGTCCCCCACGCTGGTGGGCACTTCCTGGGGGTTTCCTTCCAGAACCCCGGTCTCAAACAAGAGATGGGCATTCGGCGCGTGGGTATTTTTAGCCAGCGCCGCGCTGATAAGCGGAAGCCCGGTACCTACTATATATAACTTGCCATCCTCCACCTGACGTGAAAGGGAGATAGCCATCATTTCCTTGGGGGTAACATCCATCTTACTTCCCTCCCATCACGGCTTTCCGTGACCGCTTCATGCCTTTGACATAGCCGTATTCCTTGTCCACGCTAAGGGCGAGCAGTCGGGCCGCCCCTATGCCGTCAAGGTACTTGGCATGATCCGAACCCATAACGCTGTCCCTGATAAACGCGTCAAAGCTCTCCTGGGTCTTGGAAATGTCTTCATATTCCCAGAGGGACCTGCTGTCGTAATCATAGCGCCCATAGCACTGGGAGGGATGCGCCCCGTAGGGGAGGTGCACCACCGCGTCAACGCAGAGGCCCGGCAGGGTGTTTTCTCCGGGCCGGCGGCGTATTTCCTCATCGCTTACAATCTCCTCGCAGGATACGATGGTGTGCTTTGCGGCAACCGCGATGTCCGCATCCTGGAACTGGGGCCCATCTATGCGGCAGGTGCCGTCCGGGCCGGCGGTCTGCACATGAATGCAGGCCACATCAATGTCCGGCGTGGGGACAAGGCATAACACATCCCCGGCCTTAAAGGGATTTTCCTGTATCACGTACTTCAACGCCGGCAGCTTGGGGTGCTTTGCCCGCTCTTCCTTAGATATCCCCCAGGTATTGACCAGATCCGAGCCGAGCATGTTCTTGACGGGCATATAGGGCAGCCCCAAAGCCGCCCCATGATAGGCGATGGTGTGTACATCCAGGGAATAATCGTCAAAAAAGATAGTCCCCTGCTCGATGGCGGCACGGAACCGGCGGCATACCATGGAGTATCCGGAGTTGGCGGCATAGCTGGCGATCATGGCGCGTATACATCCCGCGCCTATCAGCATATCGATATCCCCCCCGGATGATCCCCCCTCAAGATAGATACCCTTCTTCCCCTGGCGGATAATCTCCCGGGCCAGTCCGTAGGGACGCCGGGAGGTGGAGAATCCGCCCAT
>BNUW01000046.1 GCA_025997655.1 Spirochaetia bacterium | reverse complement strand
CCCGATGCAAAACAGCTTGCAGCCGAACCGCATATTTGTACTCAATATGCCCGCTTGTTAATATGTTTTCTATCAAAATTTTGTCGTCTGCAACTAGTGCAGGAACTAATGCTTTAGCCATGAACATTGTATATTTACTATTCACATGTTTGTCAATTACATTACACTAGTACTATTTAAAGTGATAGTGATTTTTACATTAGGTTCTCTTTTTATGAGTTGTTCAGGCGGTGGTAAAAAGTCCGCTATTATCTCACCTTCCATAATATCTTTTGATATGGTGCAATATCTCTTTCGAATGTATTATATGAAAAAGCTGAAGAAACGGCCTCTTATATGGGAATTAAGCGAAGCAGATTATTTGCAATTGCTTTAGAGGAATTTATTATACGGCATAATGGAAATATGATAATCGAAAAAATCAATGAAGTTTATGAAAAAATTGATCAAACGGAATTTGAACCTAATTTAAATGTAATACTTAACTCACAAAGGAATGCGACAAAAAATGATATGTGGTGAATTATGGTGGATAGATTACGGCGTTCCATATGGAAGCGAACCTGGATATAAATGACCTGTCTTAGTACTGCAAAACGATCTTTTCAATAGTTGCAAGTATAAAATAAATACAAAATATACTTGACAAGAAACATAAAAGGGTTATTATAAAAAAATATGGAGGAATTATGAAGATACCGTTTGATATTATGCCATTTTTAAGCTATTCCGGTTGTGCCGAAGAAGCGGTGAACTATTATATTTCAATTTTTCCCAATTCAAAAATTGAAGAAATTGAATACTTCAAGGAAAGGGAACGAGGGGAAATTGGAAAAGTAAAAACGGTAGTTTTTAAATTAATGGACAAATTTTTTCTGGCAATGGATATGGAAAAAAATGAATGCCCGGTTCAAAGCTGGCAGGTATCATTTTATTTTAACTGTATTGATGAAAAAGTATTTGATACTATATTTAAAAAATTATCTGAAAATGGAACCGTTTTAATGGGGCCGGAATCAGTTTTTAATATTCGTAAGGCATCATGGGTAACAGACAAATTTGGTATAACGTGGCAAATTATTTGGGAATAAATTTTTTTGACAAAGCGTTTGAACAGTACAAAGGCACATAGCCTATTGGCACATCTCCCGAAACACCACCAGCCTGACATCCCCCCGTTCCGCCGCAAGCTTTTTGCATCCCGCCGTGAAGGCGCTTTTTGAAAACAGCGCGTAGTATTTGTGTTCAAACCGGAAATGTTCCGCCTTCCGCAAAAGGGCTTCCAGGACATCCCTGCCGGTTGCTTCATTTCTCCATTTACATTCAACGAACAGGGCATGGGTTGTGCCGTTAATTGCCAGGATGTCGATTTCGGATTCCATTTTTTGCACCGGATCGTGCCCCCACCACCGGCCTGCGTGCTGAAAAAAGAAGGGCAGTTTGGCGGCGCCGTTCTCCCGCCAGAGGTACTGGAGGCAAATTTCCTCAAAAACCTTTCCCATATAGGCGCTGAAACCTTCCTCAATAAAGTCCCAGGCTTTTTCCGTACTATGGTGATGAATAATATCAATGAGGCCCGGGATAAACCGGTACCAAAAACGGAACAGGTTATCCTTAACCGTATAGAAGGATTTCCTGCCCCTGGTTTTTCCCTGAGCCGCCTCGGTAATCGGCAGTTCCCGCTCAACAATGCCCAGTTGTATCAGGGTATCAAGGTAATGGCTCGCCGCTCCGGTTTCAAGTCCCGTTTTGGAGGCGATTTCCGAGATTCGGGTGGCGCCCCGGGCGATCTCCCGGATAAGGGCGTTGTAGTTCGCCGGGTCCCGCAGTTCCTGTTTCAGAAGATTTTCCGGCTCCTCAAAGAGAAAGCCCTGGGGGCTAAGGAAGTTGGCGATGACCTTTTCTTTAAGGGATGCGCGCCCGGTAAAGCAGCTGAGGTATAAGGGAATGCCCCCCGCCATGGCATAGATGGCGGCGGTGTCCTGTGGATTTACACCGGGGAAAAATTCCCGGGCTTCAAAAAAATCAAAGGGTTCAATTTTATATTGGGCGGTTCGTCTTCCGTAGAGGGGGCTTTGGTAGCCCAACACCTGGTTTTCCATAAAGGAGAGGGAGGAACCGCAGAGGATTAAAAAGAGGCCGCACTTTTTTGAACGGCGATCGATTTTTTCCTGGAGGGCCGAAGATATTCCCCGCCAGGCTCCGGCCAGATAGGGATACTCGTCAATCACAAAGATGAGCCGCTTGCCCTCTGCGGCGCTAAAGACCTGATCCAGGGCGTCTTCGATGGACCGGTACACCGGCGCCTTTTCCGTATCGTACCGGGAGGCCTGCACACTGCCGCTGAGCAGGACCATGTTTTCCGCCAAGTTGGTTTCCCGGGCGGTAAAGAATATCGCCGACTTATCCTTAATAAATTCGATGATGAGCGCTGTTTTCCCCACCCGCCGGCGTCCGTAAATAACCGTAAACTCAAAGCCGGTCCCCGCATATTGCTTTTCCAGTCCTTCCAGTTCCCGCTGCCTTCCCACAAACATCCTACCGTCTCCCTTTTAGTGAATCGTAATTTAGTGAATCGTAATTCACTAAATCATAATACACTTAATTTGACCGGTCAAGACGGATAGAGACATGCCGGACCGAATGCATTTCCCCACTCAGTTCGGCGATATAGTGGTGGCGCAGCGGGAAGGGAGGGGCGTGGTGGGCCGAATGCATTTGGGTTTCCCCGCGTAGGGAGACTTATTTGGGCCCCCTGGGGCCGGGCTCCCGGAGTGGATTCCCCCAACAGCATGAGCGCCCGGCATGCCCCTCCCTTCCCGGCTTTACCAACAAGGTTAATTACGCTCTCCAATTTCGTACACACTCCGCGCAATCGGCATCCTCCGCCCCATCCCAAAAGCCCGGGGGCTTACCTTTAGTACCGGCGGCGCCTGGCGTCGTTTGAACTCCGAGCGGGCCACGGTACGGATGATGCGTCCCGCCAGTTCTTCATCCCAGCCGCGCTTGACGATTTCGTCCTTGGAGAGGTTGCCGAACAGGTAGAGTTTGAGGATCTCGTCCAGCACTTCGTAGGGAGGCAGGCTGTCCTGGTCCTTCTGGTCCGGCCGCAGTTCCGCTGAGGGGGGCTTGGTGATGATCGCCTCGGGGATGATCGCCTTGCCGCCCGTTGCGATGGCCCGCTCGTTGATGCGTTTGCAGAGGGCAAAAACTTCGGTCTTGAACAGGTCCCCGATGGCCCCTAATGCACCGTTCATGTCGCCGTAAAGGGTGCAGTACCCCATGGCGAGTTCGCTTTTATTTCCCGTGGTAAGGAGCATGGAGTCAAACTTATTGGAGTAGGCCATGAGCAGGGAGCCGCGGATACGGGCCTGGAGGTTTTCTTCGGCAATGTCGAAGGGGCGTTTTTCAAAAACCCCCTCCAGGGTGGAAAGGAAACTGGTGAACACCGGTTCTATCGGGAGAACTTCGTAACGGCAGCCCAGGTTTTCCGCCAGTTCCTGTGCGTCGTCCTTGGAGCCCTGGGAGGAAAACCGGGAGGGCATACTAAAGCAGACGATCTTTTCCGGGCCTATGGCTTTGACCCCCAGATACGCCACCAGCGCAGAATCAATGCCGCCGGAAAGTCCCAGGTGCGCCCGCTTAAAGCCGCACTTTGCCATGTAGTCCCGTATGCCCATCACCAGGCCCTCTTCCAGCATATCCAGTTCGCTGCGGGACAGCCCAACCTTGAAGGGGTCATCATCACTATCGGCAGCAGGAATGTTGAGAGGGGATTCAGTCTTAGCCGCAGAATCCCAGGTTACTAAGTCTTCCGCGAAGGATTTTGCGTCGAGCTGCACAGGATAGTTATTCGGCGAGGCGGATTTTGCCGCATCCACTGTGGGGGCTATCACGAAGGAGCGGCCGTCGAAAAGGATAGAATCGTTGGCCCCCACCGCGTTGATGTAGACCAGGGGGATGTTACCGCGGATACTGATGCGCTCCGCCAGGGCACGGCGCACCTTGAGTTTACCCGCCACGTAGGGGGAGGCGGAGGGGACGCAGAGGAGGCTGATTCCCCGGTCAAGGAGTTCCCGCACCGGGTCGCGGATGTAGCTGGTGCCGGGGATGTCGGTTTCCCGCCACACATCTTCGCAGATAGCAAAGCCGATGCGTTCACCCTTGTACTCAAAGGCGGACCATGTTCGGCAGGGCTCGAAGTTCCGGGCTTCGTCAAACACATCGTAGGTGGGGAGCAGGGTCTTGAGCTGTTCAAAGGCCAGCTTCCCGTTCAGCAGAACGCCGTATTCGTTCACCAGGGACTTGCCCCGAACATAGGGGTTCCGGTTTACAAAACCAAGGCCCACCGCAATATCCTGCGGCAGTTCCCGCTGGAGCATGTGCAGGGTGCGGATGTTCATCTCCACAAAACTATCCTGATCCAGCAAGTCCATGGGGGGATATCCGCAGACCGCCAATTCCGGAAACAGCGCCATGTCGGCGCCTTCGTCCCGGGCTTTTTTGGTAAAGGCCAGTATCTTTTCCCGGTTCCCGAAAAAATCGCCGATGGTGGAATTTATCTGGGCTAGTGCAATACGCATGGTGAAATTTTAACACTTTCGGATAAAAGAGTGAAGAGTCTTGCGGGCGCCGTAGACAAGGCGGGGCATAATTGGGTATTTTATACATTAGTAAAACGGTTATATATCATCAAGGTTAGGCAACAAGAGCGGATTATGATTGGGATGAAGGATATAGCGGCGGCTGCGGGTGTTTCGGTTTCCACGGTTTCTAATGCGCTGAACAACAAACCGAATGTGGGGGAGGCGGTCCGGATACGGATAGTAAAGCTCTGCGATGAGATGAACTATCGTCCCCGGTCGGAAACGAGGAACCTTAGCTCAGGCCGGAACCGGACCATTCTTTTTGACTTTAGTGATTTTGACCGGTGTTTTTACCTCAAGCTTATTGAGGGGATCAACGATTATGCCGGCGATAACGGCTATGATCTCCTGATGTGTACCGCAAAATCCTGCGAAAAATACATCCGTAACGGCCTTACCGACGGCTGCATCATCCTGGACGACCGTATGGGTAACGAAACTATCCGTCATGCCGCCCAAAAACGGTATCCCTTTGTTTTACTGGATCGCATTTTGCCGGAAGCCCCTATAAAAAGCCTGGTGATTAACAATTATACCGCCATGACCGAATTACTGGAGGGCCTCTTACAGCGGGGCTACCGTGATTTCGCCTTTATCGGCGGCCCGGAATATACCAATGATACCCGGGAACGGTTCGAGGCTTATACGGATGTGTTAAGCAAACACGGTATTCCCATTCGCCGGGATACCTATTTTCCCGGTGATTATTCGGAAGCAAGCGGGTATCAGGCGGTAACTATCCTGCTCCTCGCGGGGAAGCCGCCGGAAGTATTGGTGTGCGCCAACGATAATATGGCTATCGGGGTCATCCGCGCCCTTATGGAACGGGGCTGCCGGGTACCGGAGGATGTGGCGGTTACGGGTTTTGACAATGGCGAACGGGCGGAAGCCCTGGGGCTCACCACCGTGGCGGTTCCCAACTACGAACGGGGTTACCTTGCCGCCCGCTCACTGATCGAAAACATCAATGGAAAGAACAATTTTGAACCCCTGCGGATATCTGCCACGGTTATTTGGCGGAAAACGGTATCCGATAGGAAGACTGTCTAATTCCGCATTTTTTTATGAGAAAGTAAAAATACGTATACTTTTTACTTGACGAAATAAATTTCTACCGATATAGTTATAGTATCAACCAATTTACAGGAGAGTATCTAATGGCAAAAGCAGTTCTAAGTCCTGGCGCCGCAGTAAAAGCCCAGGCAGTCGCGTACAATCTTTCTATCACCCAATTAGCCGAAGGAATCAAGATCAGCCCTTCCGCCGCCCGTTTGTTAATCAATGACAAGCTGCGGATCAGCGTCGCCTTCGCACAGCGTCTTTCCAAGTATTTCGGGAAAACCCCCGAATACTGGCTTGGCCTGCAAACCGCCTACGAACTGGGCGAATTAGCCAAGGACAAGGCGAACGCCGCCGTCCTCAAGACTATTTCCAAAGCGGTAAAAGTCCCGGCTGCTAAAAAAGCCCCTGCCGCTAAAAAAGCCGGCACGAAAAAGGCCGCCGGCAAAAAAACTGCGGGAAGAGGAAGGCCCCCCGCCGCCAAGAAAGCCCCGGCGAAAAAAGCTGCGGCAAAAAAGGCCGCCCCCAAAGCAGCCGCCAAAAAAGCTCCGGTCAAAAGAGCGCCCAGAAAAACTGCGCCTAAACCGGCAGCCGTGACCCCGGAATCGTCCTCGTTCCCCTCATGGACTCCCTCATCGGATAATTAACAGGGACCAAAAAACGATAAGGCTGCCGGGGATTAATCCTTGGCAGCCTTTTTTTATCGATAAAGCTGTGTCGGTAAAGCCGGGAAGGGAGGGGCATGCCGGGCACTCATGCTGTTGGGGGAGCCTTGTCGGCAAAGCCGGGAAGGGAGGGGCATGCCGGGCACTCATGCTGTTGGAGGAGCCTGCTCCCGGAGCCCGGCCCCAGGGGGCCAGAATAGGTCTCCGTACGCAGAGACGTCCAAATGCATTCGGCCCGCCACGCCCCTCCCTTCCCGCTGCACCGCCATTATATCGCCGAACTGAGTGGGGAAATGCATTCGACCCTGCGCCATTACTATATCGCATACAGATGTTGTCGTGCCGAAAGCCCTTCAAATCATTTATGCGATCAGGTATAAAAGAATATGCTCTCCAACCCATTTATGCGATCAGGAGTAAAAGAATATGCCTCAATAAATAGTATTGGGGGTGTCGGTAGAAAAAGATGGAGGGGACCCTCCGGGGAGGTTCCGTCTTTTTCTACTGACAGGACCCCCTCGCTCATGTTTTCCAGGTATATTCTTTTACTCCCAGTACTACTTTTTTGCCTTCCCCGCTTATTCGCCCAAGATCCCATTGAATTGCCCAGTCAGGAGGTCTTACACAAAATATTCAACAAGCCGGGTATTGTTAAAACTGCGGTGTCCCAGGAAAGGGGGGAAGATAAGATCCGGTGGATAGAAGCGTATACCGATATTCACATCGCTACGGATATTCCCCTGGATAAGCTGAAAAGAGCGATTCTGGATTTTGATAATTACCCCCGGATGTTCAAAAGGAACCTGAACATCGCGGTGATCCGGGAAGATGGTAAGGTTTATAACGATATGACCATGGGGGCGGAGCTTATGGGTATTTCTTTTATCACCAATTACCGGGTAGTGGTGACCGAATTGCTCAATACCCCCGAAGAATTTGTCATTGATTACCGCCTTGTTTCCGGTGACGGCGCGATAAAGGAGTTCTATGGCCGGTGGTATTTGGAAAAGATTCCCCGGTCAGGCGGCGGGGAAAACCAATACTACGTCCGTTATTATGCTTCCAGTGTGGTGATCCGTAAATATCCCCTTCAGCGGTTCATCATGTCCCTGTTCATCAACGGCGAGAGTAAGGACCTGATGAGCCAGTTTGTAAAGACCGCCGGGGAATACTAGTTCCCGCCCCGCCCTTTGCAATTCCCCTGTTTTTTGCCATACTTATTCCATGAAGCTTACCGTTCTTGGGTCCGGCACCTCCCATGGAATCCCTGTCATCGGCTGCGAATGTCCGGTCTGCAAATCCCTTGATCCCAAGGACAACCGTATGCGGGCGTCCCTTTATATTGAAGGTGATGATGAGGAACGGGTGGTGATTGATACCGGGCCGGATTTCCGGACTCAGGCATTGCGGGTGGGGCTCAAGTCCCTGGACGCAGTGTTTCTAACCCATGCCCACGCGGATCATGTTCACGGCCTGGACGATGTGCGGTCCCTGAGCTATGAGCGGGAGATACCGGTTTACGGAAACGCAGAAACCTTGAAGGAACTGAAGGAACGGTTCTCCTATGCGTTTCAAAACACCCAACGGGGCGGCGGGAAACCCCGGATCAACCTAAACCCGGTAAGGCGCCCCGTGCAAATCGGCGGCATTACCCTGACCCCTATTCCGGTTAAGCACGGCAGGCTGGATATTCTTGGCTGGAAGATTAGTAAAACCAATGCCAGCGGTCCTTTCGCGGTCTACCTCACCGATACCAGCTTTATCCCCCAGGCATCCCTGGACCTGATCCGGCCGCCGGAATTTCAAGGACCAGAGGTCCTCATAGTCGGGGGGCTGCGGGTCAGGCCCCATGAAACACACTTCAGTTTTGAGCAAGCCCTGAGTACGGGGGTGGATATTCGTGCCCGCCATGTGTATCTTACCCACATCTGCCACGGTCATTCCCACCGGGAAATCACCGCTATTTGCCGGCGGTTCCGGAACCTGCGGGGCCTTGAGGATACGGTGATGGAACCGGGCTATGACCGGATGGAATTCGTTTTGTAACGGACGGTATAAAAGTTTTAAGAAAAAAGACTTGACAAACATAAATAATAATGTACAATGTACTTATGGATGTATTATTAGACGCAAGTGCAATAATGGCTATCATTCTCAATGAACCTAATCGGAATATTGTTGTTAATTTAACCAAAGAAGCAACCCTATTATCACCGGAAATGATCTCATTTGAGATTGGAAATGCTCTGGTAAGTTTATTTAAAAGACATAAGTTAAATGAAACAGAAGTATTAAAAGCATATGAAGATTTTACTAAAATCCCAATAAGGACCTTGAAACCTGATATGGGGAAGGCATTAAAAATCTCCTGTAAATATACTATTTATGCCTACGATGCATATTATTTAGAAACGGCATATCGGTTAAAATTACCGTTAATAACATTTGATACACATATGGCCGCTGTTGGTCAAAATATGAAAATCACTATTTTGAACGGAGGAAAAAATGAGGATATATAATTATTCTGAGGCACGGCAAAACTTTGCAACAGTATTAAATACTGCATTAAAAGAAGAGGTAATAATCACCCGGAAAGATGGTAGTAGATTTAAATTGCTATCAATTAACGAAAATAAAAAACAAGGAAAATCTCCATTGGAAGACATAAAAGGTATAAAGGCCGATGTATCAATGCCCGATATACTTGAAGCAATAAGATATGGAAGGGAAGATCGGGAATATAAAACCGATACCCAATAAGCGGCCAAAAAACTGCACTAAAGAGGAGTTATGCTGGTATGGGTTCATCTTTTAAGCCTGAGGAATTAGCCGAGTTTGCCCGTCACTATGGGTTTCATTATGATATTGTCGATCCGGTACAACTGGTACGGGATATTCGTGTTGATATGGAACGGGGGCTGCGGGGGCAGAGTTCCAGCCTCCCCATGATCCCCGCCGCCATCAGCCCGGTGAGCCGCATACCTGTGGGGAAAACCGTGATCGCCCTGGATGCGGGGGGTACCAACCTCAGGGCGGCGCGGGTACGGTTTGACGAAAACGGCAAAGGAACTACGGTTCCCGGTTCTGCCGGGGGAACCCGGAAGGTCCCCATGCCCGGTACGCAGGGCCGGATAAACGCGGAACAGTTTTTCGATGAAATTGCCGATGTTACTGCGCCGCTTCTCGAGGATAGCAATGATATTCAGGGAATCGGGTTTTGTTTTTCCTATCCCATGGAGATAACGAAGGAAGCGGACGGGATACTCATGGCCTTTAGCAAGGAAGTGGATGCCCCGGAAGTGATTGGCAAGGCCATAGGCCGGGGACTCCGGGAAGCCCTGGCGCAAAGAGGGGTAAAGGCCCCGGAAAAGATCGTCCTCCTCAACGATACGGTTGCCACCTTGCTCTGCGGCATCGCGGAGATTAAGCCCGCCGACGGGCAAGGGCCGGGCGGCCCCGTAATCGGCTGCATCCTTGGGACCGGATTCAACACCGCCTACCCGGAAAAAAGCATCCCCAAGATCGGCTTCCACGCCGAATCCTCCCCCCAGATTGTGGTCTGCGAGACCGGCACCTTCACCCACCGCTACCAGGGTTACCTGGATCGGGAATATGATGCTACCACGAAAAACCCCGGGACCTATACCCTGGAAAAGGCCACATCCGGCGCCTACCTGGGACCCCTCAACCTGCACATACTCAAACAAGCCGTTAGGGATGGTGTGCTGCGGTTTAAGAAATCCGGCGAATTTCTCTCCTGGCCCGTTCTGCAAACCAAGGACCTCAGCGCCTTTTTGCAGGATCCTCTTGCCCCGGAGGGTCCCCTGGGGGAACTTTTTGGCAAGGATGAACGGGACGCCCTGACCTCCTTCGTCTACCTTTGTTCCATCATTACCCAACGCGGGGCACTGTTTTCCGCAGCGATACTCGCCGCCACGGTGGAACACATGGATACGGGCTACGATCCCTTCGCTCCGGTGCGGATAGCCGTGGAGGGAACCACCTATATGCGCTACCGGGGTATGCGTGAAGCCCTGGAAGCCTACCTGCATACCATGCTGAATTCCGCTAAGCCCCGGTCATTCGTCATAGCGCCGGTGGAACAGGCGTCACTTCTGGGCGCTGCGGTAGCTGCATTGACAGAATAGGTTTAAGAAAAAGTAAGAGTGTCCACGGATTGCACAGATGAACACGGATAAGATTAAGAATTCCATCCGTGTCTATCCGTGTAATCCGTGGACCTTTCCTAATATTTTGATCCCTAAACCAGATAGTCCCGCAGTTTTTCCACGACCTGCTCCTCCACCCGGGCCTCCACCTCAATGTAGGTTCCCTCGTAGGTTTCCTGCAGCACCGTCCCGTTCCGGTGTATCAGGGCGGCAAGGTCGGAACGGTCCGGGGGAAAACGGAAGCGCTGCACCGGGCCGGAAAGGGCGGCGCTCATCCGCCGGGCCAGCTCGTCAAGGCCCTTGCCGGTCAGGGCGGAAACAGGGATGCTGCCGGGGTAACGGCGGAGCAGGCTGTCTACCGCATCGTTTTCCAGGCGGTCAACCTTGTTCAGCGCCGTGAGCATGGGCTTTTTGTCGGCCCCTAAATCGCGCAGCACCGATAGGGTGGTTTCATAAAAGCGGTCAATATCAGGGTCCGAGGCGTCAAGGACGTGGACCAGCAGATCCGCCTGGGCAGCTTCTTCCAGGGTGGAACGGAAGGCGTCCACCAGGGCATGGGGCAGACGGCGGATAAAGCCCACCGTATCGGTGATGACCAGGCCGGGGCCCTTGCCGGGGAGGATACGGGTGGTGGCGTCCAGGGTGGCGAAAAGCTTGTCCTCCGCCAACACCCCGGCCCCGGTCAGGGCGTTGAGCAGGCTGGACTTCCCCGAATTGGTGTACCCCACCAGGGCGCAGGACGCCGATTCCTTGTCCCGCTTCTTCCGCTGGACCGCCCGTTGCTTGCGGACCTCCGCCAGTTCCTCTTTGAGCCGGTATATGCGCTGCTCCACCTGGCGCCGGTCGGTTTCCAGCTTGGTTTCCCCGGAACCCTTGGTCCCGTAGCGTCCCCCCCGTTGCCGGGAGAGGTCGATGTACTTATGGGTCAGCCGGGGCAATGAGTAGAAAAGCTGCGCCAGGGCTACCTGGATCTCCGCCTCACGGGTCTGTGCCCGCCCCGCAAATATCTGGATAATAAGTTCCTGCCGGTCCACCGCGGCAATCCCCGTAAGCCGTTCCCAGTTCCGCTGCTGGGAGGGGGTCAAATCCCCGTCAAAGACCAGACAGTCCACCCCCAAATCCGCCGCCTTTTCGGCAATCTCATCGGCCTTCCCGGTGCCCAGTCCAAATTTATGATGATGATCCCGGACATGCACCTTTTCCTGGGCGGCGATCTCAAAGCCCAAGGTCCGGGCCAGCCCCGCCAACTCCTTCGCCAGAGACTCCGTCTCAGATTCCGCCACCGCAACATCGGAACGATCATTCCGGATACCTATCAGAAAAGCCCGTGTGGGGGCGGGTTCGGTTTCGTATAATAAAGCAGCCATGGATCCACTATGGCATACAAAACGATGATAATCCATTCCAAATGAAGAGCGGGGAAAGTGGTACTCAGGAGTGAGGGATTCCCATTGAAGGTAAGCCGGAGTTTGTTTTCCGTGGAGGACGGAGCATGATTTCCGTCCTTTTTCCTTGATATATCAGTGAAAACAGGCGATAATCAAAGGAAACAATATCTAAATAACGAAGGAATTACTATGCAAAGTCTATCCGACAAAAAGCTGTGCTCCTCAAGCGGACTAAAGTCCACCGGTTTTGGGCCTAATCTAAGGTTTCTTATCACCCTTATTGCGGCGCTGGCCCTTGCAGGCTGCGACTTTGCCTCTGACATCACCGCCCCTGTCACCTCTGTCGCCCCAGCGACCGACAGTACCGCCCCGGCGGAGGTAGGGAGCTTAAATGCCGCCGCCGGAAACACCCAGGTAGTCCTTACCTGGACTGAGCCTGCGGACGGCGACTTCGCAAACGTTAAAATCACGTATCCGGGCAGTTTCGCCCAATGGGTTGTTCCCAAGGGAACCCAAACCATCACGATTACCGGCCTGACCAATGACACGCAGTACACCTTTACCGTAAAGACGGTGGATACCGCCGGCAACGAAAGCGCCGGAATTACCGCAACGGCAAGCCCCGCCCAGCCCATCAGCCTAAGCGAGACCGGGACCTATACCTTCCCGGCGGTAACAGAAGGTTATGAGGCGCAGACCCCACTAACCGTCACCGTCACCAATACGGGCAATCAGGCAACCGGCGCCTTAACGGCCTCCCTTACCGGGGCTGACCGCACTTCTTTTACCCTGGCGCCAACCGAAATAAGCAGTCTCGCGGCAGGCGGCGCCGACACCTTTACGGTGGTTCCCAACACCGCCCTTGCGGTAAACACCTATACCGCCACGGTAACGGTAAGCGACGGCAATGGGATTACGGCGAGTTTTACGGTCAGCTTTACGGTAAACAACAGCGCCGCCACGTATGGCATCAGCCTAAGCGAGACCGGCGGCTATACCTTCCCGTCGGCACTAAAAAATTCATACGGGGGTTATTTGTCGTCAAACCCAAGAGTCGTAACCGTCACCAATACGGGCAATCAGGCGACCGGCGCCTTAACGGCCTCCCTTACCGGGGCTGACAGCACTTCTTTCACCCTCTCAACAACCGGAATAAGCAGTATCGCGGTAGGCTATAGCAAAACCTTTGCGGTGTATCTCCGCGATGCCCTTCCGGATAAAACCCATATCGCCACGGTAACGGTAAGCGGCGGCAATGGGCTTACGGCGAGCTTTATGGTCAGCGTTACGGTCAGTACGTTCACCCCCACGCCCACGTATGGCATCAGACTAGACACGCAGCGCAGCGACTATATCTTCCCGGCGGCAACAGCGGGTTATGGGGCGCAGACCGCAAAAACCGTCACCGTCATCAATGAGGGCAATCAGGCAACCGGCCCCTTAACGGCCTCCCTTACCGGGGCTGACAGCACTTCTTTCACCCTCTCAACAACCGGAATAAGCAACATCGCCGCGTACGGGACCGCTACCATTACGGTGGTTCCCAAAACCGCCCTTGCGGTAAGACCCTCTCCCTATACCGCCACGGTAATGGTAAGCGGCGGCAATGGGCTTACGGCGAGTTCTCCGCATCCGGTCAGCTTTAGGGTAAACCCCGCGCCCATATATGGCATCAGACTAAGCGAGACCGGGACCTATACCTTCAAGACGGTAGCAACGAATTATGGGCTGTATCCCCCAAGAACCATCACCGTCACCAATACGGGTGATCAGGCAACCGGCCCCTTAACGGTCTCCATTACCTTCGGGGCTAACTACTATCCTTATCCTACCCCTTTTATCCTCTCAACAACCGGAATAAGCAGTATCCCGGTAGGCGGTACCGGCAGCTTTATGGTGGGTCCCATGTCCATGTCCAGGTACGGACTTTCGGAGGGGAGCTATGCCGCCGCGATAACGGTAAGCGGCAGCAATGGGATTAGGGCGAGTTTTTGGGTCAGCTTGACGGTAGACAACAGAGCCGCCACGTATGGCATCAACTAAGCCAGACCGGGCGTCTTGACTGGGGAAAGATCGGGGTATCCAGAGAAAAGAGCGTAACCGTACTCATCACCAATACGGGCAATCAGCCAACCGGCCGCTTAACTATCACCGTAAATGATGATTTGTTCTTAATGTCACCATATATCTACAAAGATTTATGGCAGACAATCGAAATAGGCAGTATCATGTGCGGCGGTACCGCCAGCTTTACGGTGTGGGCCTATTGTCCCGATACTTGGACTGTAAATTATGCTAAATGGTACGTCTCCAAAGTGAGGGTAAGTGGCGCCAATGGGATTACGGCGGAATTTGAAATCAGATATAACTGGGACTACTGGCTTGATAGATAGCATCGCAAAAGCGTGCCGCTGATAATCTCCGTTAATGGTAAAAATCTTTCCTGCATCTCATGGCATGAAAGACATTGTAACATCCATCTTTCCTTTGGCCCAGTTGTACACCACCGTTGACTTGGCAAGCCACGGTTTACGGCATATTCTTCTGTTCCGCCGCTTCCAAATCTTCTTTGTAATTAATATTGAAAAACATCTTCCCGTCATCAAACTTTTGCAAAGTCCCGTCATCGACCTCATGCACCTTCAGCCGGTCAAAGACAAGCCGTATCTTGTACTCCCCCTTGGCCAAGGCCTCCCCCATAAGCGCCGCGCAGCTTTTTTTGTAAAATGAATTGAACAGTTCCAGCCCGCCGTCACCATGCCGGGCAACGCAGACATCCATACCTTCCTGCGCGATAAGCTCCCGCATATAGGAAATGTACCCAACATTGACAAAGGGCATATCGCAGGCCACCACGTAGAGATATTCAGCCGTGCAGTGTAAAAGACCCTGGTAGATACCCGCCATGGGGCCCTCTCCCACCCGGTCGGGCAGGACGGGGATACCGGGAAGCGGAACACCGGTAGGTGTTTTCACCGGTTCGTTGGACGAAATCAAAACCTCGGTAAACACGGTCTGTAACTGGGAAGCCAAGCGGTTCAGTACGCTTACGCCCCCCAGTTCCAGCTTCTTTTTGTCATAGCCAATCCGTGTCCCCCGGCCGCCGCCCAGAATCAGGGCGCTGCCGGTCAGGGGACGGGATTCTTTAATCATGCTTGTAATGGGTGTGCAGAAGCTCGTGGGACTTGTGGCCGCAGGGCTTCTCCAAATATTCCGCGTAGATCTTCTTTATCGCGCTGCTTTCATGGGACTTCCGCAGGGGCAGATCCTTATCATGCTGATAAATCGCCTCGCGCCGTTTGTCGTTGGCATCCTGCCGGTCAACATCCGAAAGCAGTTTCGGCTGGCCGCCGCCGGTGATACAGCCTTCGGGGCAGGTCATGACCTCCACGAAGTGGCAGTCCAGGGTTCCGGCTTTGAGCTGTTCGATAATCGGATCGATGTTCTTTAAGTTCGTCACAATCCCAACCTTGAGGGTGAGATCGCCGATCTTAATGGCCGCCGTACGGAAACCATCGGAACCGCGCACGGCCTGGAAATCCAGGTCCTTGTTCCCCAGTTCCTTGCCGGTGATGAGGGTATAGCCGGTCCGCAGAGCCGCTTCCATAACACCACCGGTAACGCCGAAGATAGCTCCCGCGCCGGTGTACTCCCCAAGGGGCATGTCAAATTGCTCATCGGGCAGGGTTGCCAGGTCTATCCCCTTGTACTTAATCAGGTAGCCCAGTTCCCGGGTGGTGATAACCACGTCGATATCCTGGTGACCTGAGGCATTCATCTCCGGCCGGGCAGCCTCATAGGTCTTACAGGTACAGGGCATGACCGACACGTTATATATCTTATCGGCCTTTACCTTGTCAATCTTGGCGCCGTAGGTCTTGAAGACCGGGCCGGCCATTTGCTGGGGGCTTTTGCAGGTGGAAAGGTGCTTGGTAAGCTGGGGATGGTTGGTCTCCAGGTACTTAACCCACGCAGGACAGCAGGAGGTAAACATGGGCAGTATACCGCCCTTGGTAACCCGCTCCACCAGTTCCGTGCCTTCTTCCATAATGGTAAGGTCGGCGGAAAAGTTGGTGTCGTAGACCCGGTCAAAGCCTACCTTCCGGAGGGCCGCAGCCATCTTGCCGGAGGCCAGGGAACCCAGGGGCAGACCGAAGTCTTCCGCAATGCCGACCCGTACCGCCGGAGCGGACTGTACAACCGTAAACTTGTTGGGGTCAGCCAAGGCGGCAATAAGTTCCGCCAGGTGGGTGACGTTGTGGGCCGCAAAAAGGGGCTCCTGTACCGTTTCCGGGAGCAGACGTTCCGCACGTTTTGCGGCATACGCTTCCTTACCGTGATCGATCAGGGAAACATAGGACTTACACTTCTGTACGCACTGGCCGCACATAACACAGCGTTCTTCAACGAGGGTCTGCGCTTCCCCGGCTTCACCTTCAATAGCAAAAGTGGGACAGACCTTGGTGCATTCCTGACACCCCGTGCAAAGATCTTTGTCAATCTGAATTACCGCCATTCTACTGCCCTCCCCTTACTTCACTGGCTTTAGCCAGACTGTTCTGAATAGCTTCCGATGCTTCGCTTGCC
>BNUW01000045.1 GCA_025997655.1 Spirochaetia bacterium | reverse complement strand
GACTCCAAGGCATTCACCTTAAACCCTTCTCTCGCTTGACCATATTATTGTTCCCGCAAAGTCCCTCTCGGAACCTTGCTCATACCCCTTCCCTATGTTGAAGTCTTCACGACTTCTTTCAAAGAACAAAATAAAAGGCATAAACCTTCTATATAATAGTGGGCCAGGATAGAGTTGAACTATCGACCCCTGCCTTATCAGAGCAGTGCTCTAACCAACTGAGCTACTAGCCCAAAGAAAAAAAGGGAAAGGGAGATAGAAGAAAGCAAAGAGGTTGCAGGTCATACGACCTATATTTGGGACACCCGGCGGTTAAACCGCATGCCCCCCGGAGTAGCTTATACTCCGGTTTGGGTAATCACTTACGATTACCCGCCCTTTCAGTGTGAAAGGAGGTGATCCAGCCGCACTTTCCAGTACGGCTACCTTGTTACGACTTCACCCTCCTCACTAAATTTACCTTAGACAGCGCGCTCCTTACGGTTACGCTACCGGCTTTGGGTACCTCCAACTCGGATGGTGTGACGGGCGGTGTGTACAAGGCCCGGGAACGTATTCACCGCGCCATGCTGATGCGCGATTACTAGCGATTCCAACTTCATGAAGTCGGGTTTCAGACTTCAATCCGAACTACGGACGGCTTTTTGTGCTTCGCTATAACCTCGCGGTCTCGCGTCACGTTGTACCGTCCATTGTAGCACGTGTGTAGCCCTGGACATAAGGGCCATGATGACTTGACGTCATCCCCACCTTCCTCCGGTTTGTCACCGGCAGTTCCGCCAGAGTCCTCAGCGTTACCTGTTAGTAACTGGCAGTAGGGGTTGCGCTCGTTGCGGGACTTAACCCAACACCTCACGGCACGAGCTGACGACAGCCATGCAGCACCTGTGATAGCGTCCCTTGCGGGACTGATACATCTCTGCACCATTCACTACCATGTCAAACCCAGGTAAGGTTCCTCGCGTATCATCGAATTAAACCACATGCTCCACCGCTTGTGCGGGCCCCCGTCAATTCCTTTGAGTTTCACCCTTGCGGGCATACTCCCCAGGCGGTGCACTTATCACGTTCGCTTCGGCACTGAGACGCACGCCCCAACACCTAGTGCACATCGTTTATAGTGCGGACTACCAGGGTATCTAATCCTGTTTGCTCCCCGCACTTTCGCGCCTCAGCGTCAGTCATTGGCTAGTAGTTCGCCTTCGCCACCGGTGTTCTTCCGCATATCTACAGATTTCACCCCTACACGCGGAATTCCAACTACCCCTCCATGACTCTAGCCATACAGTTTCCAAGGCAATTAACCGGTTAAGCCGATTGATTTCACCCCAGACTTACATGGCCGCCTACGCGCCCTTTACGCCCAATAATTCCGAACAACGCTTGCCCCTTACGTGTTACCGCGGCTGCTGGCACGTAATTAGCCGGGGCTTATTCGTTACCTAACGTCATCACGAGGGCATTCCCTCCCCCGCTTATTCTTCAGTAACAAAAGGATTTTACAACCTTTCGGCCTTCGTCATCCACGCGGCGTCGCTCCGTCAGACTTTCGTCCATTGCGGAATATTCTTAGCTGCTGCCTCCCGTAGGAGTCTGGGCCGTATCTCAGTCCCAGTGTGGCCGTTCACCCTCTCAGGCCGGCTACCCATCATCGCCTTGGTGGGCTCTTACCTCACCAACAAGCTAATGGGACGCGGGCCCATCCCAAGGCGGGGCCGAAGCCCCTTTCTTCGGAGTGCCAGAGCACTCCGACCATATTCGGTATTACCCACTATTTCTAATGGCTATCCCCAACCTTAGGGTAGGTCACCCACGCGTTACTCACCAGTCCGCCGCTCTAGGAGGGATTGCTCCCCCTTGCCGCTCGACTTGCATGCTTAAGACGCGCCGCCAGCGTTCGTTCTGAGCCAGGATCAAACTCTCCATGATATGTATTCCAACGACCCGAAGGCCGCTGAAAATTACCATTTCAAGCCGCCCACCGAGGCTCCCCGGTGAACGGTACGGCAAGCCTTTCGGCCCGCCGCTGTTCCTCTTCGATACGCTTGCTTGAGCGCCATGTTTCCATGACGCCTCTGCTGGCTTCGCGGCTCCGCTTACGCGGAACCGCATCTTTCTTCTTGACAACCCGTTTTCACGGGCTATCTCTCCCCTTCCCTATATTGCCAAATATCATGGGACGGCGCCCTTTCAAGGCGCTCCCCCCGTCTACAGACGATAACGTAGACTTTACTACATCCGTCCGCATCGTGTCAAGCCTTTCGGCCCTGATTCGCACAGAAATTTCCGGCTACAGGGCTTTTTAGCCAACGCCGAAACAAGTCTATACAGACTTACGCCTGTCGTTGTTTTTCTTTATATTTTCGAAAAAACTACAACAAATCCGGTAATACGACACCATACACCCTTTTTAGGGGTGACAAACAAAATATACAAAATTTGAATCTTGTATGTCAATAGCTTCAGCACTGATTTTTATCAAATTTAGCGAATTTCCGAGAAAATGCGTAAAACCACCTGTGGCCGCCAAATTTGGGTCCGATTTTATGTTTTTGTACAGGTTGATGTATTCCCGGTTTCGGGAATCCCTGTTGAGGTAAATCCAGCGGAGACCGAATGGGCCAGGACGGTAAGGCAGAAATGCCGGGGGATGGGGCGGGTGAGATTTGTCATGGAAATAGGGTATCAAAAAGGGGTGATAATCGCAATGCGACGCATTGACAATTTTTTGTCAATGGGGTATATTCTTAAAATCAACGCAGAGTAGAGCAGTTGGCAGCTCGTCGGGCTCATAACCCGGAGGTCACAGGTTCGAGTCCTGTCTCTGCTAAAGACCAAATGCCCCCACAGGTGGGGTATTTTAGTCTATCTAGACACTAGGAGCGGTACGCTGTACCAGTCCTCATTCCTAATCATTGCTGAAGTTTGAATGACATATGAACTTTACCGATAAATATAACCTCACGCGTCCCCAAAGTATTTTTCTTGCCAAAAAGAAATGGGACGAAAACATCTATTGCGGTATGAAGATGGAAAACCGCAATGTCACCTTCCCTCAAACCCAAACTATACTCCAGGGAGTTAATGTTGGAAGTGTCACCTTGGATGTGGTCCAGGCAATTTTGAATATGCGGGATGCGTGGAAATATACCTTAGATACCATTGAGAAAGAACTGGACTTTGCCATGCTCTGTAAAATGAATGAATTTATTTCACGGAATGAATCCCTGGAATGGGGTGTACTGCGGAGTGGTTCTGGGTTTAGCTAACGAAATACCCCGCCGCCATATACCCCAGAACGGCCAGCAGGGTAATGAGGATCACGTAGGGCAGCTTGGTCCGGTAATAGGCGATGGGGTTGATGCCCAGCATGGGGCCGATAAAGAAGATGTCCCCCATGGCGATTTCGTTGCCAACCAAACCGGCGGCGCAGACCGCACCGATATAGAGAGCGGGGTTCCCCTGCAGGGAAACGGAAAGGTTAAGGGCAATGGGGATGCCGATGGCGTACATGGCCCAGGGGTTATCGAATAGCGCGCCTACCAGGGTGCAAAGGCCGAATATGATGGCCGGGAGCAGCCACGCCTGCCCGCCCAGAAGCTGCTGAACTATTTCGTTGAGCCAGGTGGAAAAGCCAATCTCCGTAATGCCGTTGGCAAAGCACTTGCTTACCACAAACATGACAATAGGGGCAAGCATATTCTCGATGCCGAAGACAACATTTTTAAAAAACTGTTCCGGCGTCATGTAGCGCTGGAAGCAGTACAGGAAAAAGGTAAAAATCAGGGTTATGAACATCCCGTAGAGGACGTTCACCGAAAAACTGCCGGCCTCCAGGGTCCCGGTAATGATGGAGGAGCCCGCAAAAACCAGGATCGGCAAAATAAGATTGGTAACGCGCCCCCGGTTAGCCCCCCCTTCTTCCTCCTCAATATCCGTATCTTCGGGCCAGAGGGAGCCCCCTTCCTTTACCCGGCTTAGCGCCTTTTTAAGGCCGCCAAAAAGGGGCGCCCTTCCGGTGATAAGGAGGAGCACAAAGAAAACCGTCAGGAGGGCGGTAAAGTTAAAGGGAATGGCGGTAAAAAACATCCCCGGCTCGCCGCCGCTCATGGCAATCATACCGGCCAGGTATATGCCGGTCAGGGAGATGGGGCTGATTATGCAGAGAGCCCCCGGGGACATACCCATAACCATGGCGGATTTTTCCCGGGCTATTCTTTTCTGATCCGAGAGGGGCGTAAAACAGGCGCCGTTTATCAAAACGCTGAGGTATTCATCGATGGCGATCAGGACCATGGAACAAAAGGATGCAAAAAGGATGCCCGCGCCGGACTTGATGCGCCGTTCCGCGATATATTTTAGGGCGTTGATGCTCCCGGAGGCTGAAAAAAGCCGGGTCAGTGACCCCATGAGGATGACCAGCAGGATAATATCCGCCGTTTCCGTGACCGCGCCGATAACATTCCCGTAAAAAGCGCTGATAAAATTGAGCTTTGCCAACATAATCATCAGATACATCACCGCAAGCACAATTGCTTCCAGGGCGCGTTTGGTAATGACGATATAGCCCACCAGAAAAATGATGGGGGAACAAAGCCACAGGTGATGCATCAGACCTTCGGTCTGCTCCTCCGCAAAGGGACTAATGGAAACTATCATGGCGACGGAAAAAATTAAGGCCACCAGGTAGTAATTGGTGTACAAGGACCAGAAGGTCAGCTTTTTCTGGGAACCCGGATTGCCCATGCCTCTTCGGGAATTAAGAGACCGGACAAGCTTCCGGTACCGGTCCGTCGCCTGGGCATAGGCGTTCTTTAAAAAGAGGCTGTAAATCCGGGCATTGCTCCGGGCCAGGACAGACAGTATTTTACTATCAAGCTCATAAACCTGCACCGTCCCCTTGGCCTGGATATCCGCCATACGTTTATCCCCGGTTAGGGCGGCATATTCCCCAAAATACTTGCCGGCATCCAGCTCGTTGATAACTTCGTCGTTCTGCCCCCGCACACTGACGACCCCGGCCTCGATAAAATACATGGCATCCGCAACATCCCCCGCACGGCAGATATACCGGGTATGTTCATATTCCTTGAGAACCAGATGGGACATGATAAAATTCAGGGTTATCACATCCTCATCTGAATCACTGAATTTGAAAAAATCCCGGATATACCCCCGGGTTATCGTTTTTGGTTCACTAGGTGCAGGCATGTCCCCGGCCGGACCTTATTTTACGGCCAAATTAAAGGCGGTCCAGATCTGACCATGAACTTCCTCCGCCTCCGCGCTGAGGTTCTGGATTAGTTCAAAATTCCCAAACTTGGGCAGGGTAAGATGTTCCTTGTACCGGGGGCTGATAAACTCTTCCGATGCCGAATAGGTACAGTAATACCCCATGTACTCAAAACATTGAGCCCCTCTCCGCTCTTCAAGGATATAGTCAAGGAAGGCATGGGCCGCATCGGCGTTCGGGGCGCGGCGGGGAATAAAGGCCGCCATCACCCCAAAGCCTATCCCCTCCTTGGGGTATACCGCCTTTAACCGGGGGTTCGCTATCAGGGATTTGGTTACCTCACCGGTATACATCACCGCAGCGGATATAGTGCCCGACAGCAGTTCATCGTCCAGCCCCTCATCCTGGATAAGGCGAATATTCGGCGCCAGGGAAAGGAGCCTTTGACCGGCGGCCTTGATATCCGCAAGGTTTTCCGTATTGTAACTCTTTCCCAGAACCTTCAAGGCCATTCCGTTGACCACCCGGTAGTTCGCGATAATGCCCAAAGAACCCTTCAACTGGCTGTTCCACAGGTCCGTATACCCCGTAATATTCAGCCGTACCTTGGCAGGATCATACACGATGGTCTGAACTCCGGCGCCGTAGGGGATGGTATAGTCATCATCGGGATCGTAGAACTGATGCTGATAGATGGGGTTGATATTGGCATAATTACCCAGCTTGGTTTTATTCAGCTTTTGGACCAGCCCTTCGTCTATGGCGAACTCGATAATATAATCATCGGCGATAACCAAATCGTAGGAGCCGCCGTTAACCGCTTCCAACTCACCCAGCATTTCTTCGTTTAAGACAAATGTTTTATCACACACCACCGCAATACCGGTGGCTTTCGTGAAACCGTCAAGTATTTCCTGGGGAAACATGTCCTCATAGGTATACAGAACCAAAGTTTTACTTCTGTTTTGGGCGGATATCGGGGACACATTAGGTCCCAGCACAAGCGGGAGCGCCAGAAGCGCAAAAATAACCAGAAATCGAAACTTGTCTCGCCGAATCTTCTTCATACTTCTCCCCTTCAATATTCTATTTTCCGGTGTCCTTGTCCACCGTCTCAAGCATTACCACCGCGCCTTCGCCTAGTCCAAGATTTTGGGCCAGGGGCCGGGAAAGATCAATGATCCGGGCGGTACTGGCGGGGATTCGGTTGGTCACCGTTGCAATTGCCTGTTTCCCGGTGGCCTTGTTGGTTATCCGAACCCAGGTACCCAGGGGTATCGAGGGATGGGCGGCGGTATATTCCGTCCCGGGCATTTGCGCCGAAACCGATCCTGTTTGCATGAATTTTCTGGTTGCCTTGTTGCGCCTAGGCGCCTTGGGGACCTCTTCGAGCCGCACTTGGGTAAATCCACTTGCGTTCATCCCCAATTCACGCGCTGCGGCGGCGCAAATGTCTATGAGCCACCGGGAATCCTTGGGGATGCGCCCGCCGATTTGGACGGTAACTTTTTTACCATTCGCCAGATTGGTCACTACCACCTGAGTCCCAAAGGGAAAACTGGCGTGGGAAGCATAAAAAACTGTATCCTGCGACTCGTACCGGGTAGCCGAACCTTCTACGGCCTGAGTCTGCTGGGCAGCACAAGGCATGAGGACCATAAGACCTATCAATCCAATTAAAAATACTTGCTTCATTTGCCACCTCCTAATTATAGTTTACATTGATTTCTTCTTGGGATCAATGAGGCCCGGTTGATTCTTTTATTGACTAATCTTCCATTATATAATTGAATCAATTGTATGAAATTTCACCGTCCGCTTCCAGCATCCCGCGTAGGATACCTTGCCCTTTTGTTATTCCTCGGCGCCGAAAGTCTTTTCCCCCAAAGTTTTGCCGATCCCGGTGACCGGTCAGAGTTGGCGGCAGCCCTGGTAAACGCCATGTCCGACGAGGAAGCCCTGGCCCAGACCTTCATGCTTGGCTGGGTGGGGGCCGAGCCTTCGCCGCTCATCCTGGACTGGATTCGGGACCGGCATATCGGGGGGGTGAAGATTTTCGGGTGGAATACCGGGGATACCATCCGGCTGGCGGAAACCGTGGGAGCCCTGCAACGGGTTGCCCTGGGGGGGAAGCTGAAAATACCCTTGCTGGTGGCCACGGATCAGGAGGGGGGCTGGATACGCCATGTGAAGGGCGCCACCAGTGAGACACCGGGGAATATGGCTATCGGCGCGTCGGGGTATCCCCGGGACGCCTACCTTTCGGGCTACTACATAGGCCGGGAACTGGCGCTTCTGGGGATCAACATGAACTTTGCCCCCACGGTGGATATCTATACGAACCGGGCATCCACGGTCATCGGCCCCCGGTCCTTCGGGAATGATCCGGTGCGGGCGGGCCTTTTGGGGACCGCCTTTATGAAGGGCCAGCAGGCGGCGGGGGTTATCGCCACGGCGAAACACTACCCCGGACACGGCGACACGGACCTGGATTCCCACGGGGTACTGCCCCGGATCGATGCGTCCTTCGAAGTGCTCTGGGACCGGGAACTGGTCCCCTACCGTATCCTCGCCAAGGAAAATATCCCGGCGATCATGAGCGGCCACCTGGCCTTTCCCAATACTCAGGCGACATCGGCTCCGGCCTCCCTCTCGTCATGGTTCCTCCAGGACATACTCCGGGACCATATCGGCTTCCGGGGGCTTATCATCACCGACGACCTGATGATGAACGGCGCCACCACCTGGGCGGGGAGCCTTTCCCAAGCGGCGAAACTGGCCCTTCTTTCGGGCAACGATATTATCATGCTCTCCAAAACCCCCAGCCTGAACGATCCGATATGGACCAACATGGTGGCATCCATGCAGCGGGAACCGGTGTTTCGGAAACGGGTCCGGGACGCCGCCCGCAGGATCATGGCGATGAAGCTGGAATACCTGCGGGGAGAAACCGCCGTCCCCTACATCCCGGACATCCGCAAGGCGGAAGCAGGGCTGCCGGACCCCGAGGGAAGCCGTTTCTTTTTGGACCTGGCCGCCCGCAGCGTTACTATTCTTAAGGGCTCCGCAGGAGACCTTCTCCCCCTGACGCCGGAAAAAGCCGGTACGGTGCTCCTTGTCGGCAAGTACCCGGAATTTATCAAAGCCGGTAAAGCGGCCTACCCCGGCGCAAAAGGCTGGGGTGACCCGAGAGAGATATGGATACAAGAACTGTTGAACTACGCCCGCCCGGTGGACACGATCATTTTTTGCCTCCCCGATGACGAAGGCTTGAGCGTGCTCCGCAGTCTCCGGGGACTGGGCAAACGGGTGATTGTTTTTTCTGTCCTGAGTCCGGTCTACCTGGATCAAGTACCGTGGATTGACGGCGCCATAGCGGTCTACAGTTATGCCCCCGAATCTTTTGTGGCGGGCTTCTCCGCTATGCGGGGCCGCATTCCCGCCCAGGGGCAGTTTCCCTTGCAGGCAGTTTCGGCCGCCCGGTGAAACATTCCGGGCGGCCGCGTCCATGGCGGCGGGCCGGTAAATCCGAATCACTCCGCATGGAGGAGTTTCTCCGATCCCGTGAGCAATACTGTGTAAACGCCTGCGCAAAATTTCTGCAAATACATTCTCTAACGTGGTACCTTGAAGACCCGGCAGGAACCGTCCAGGCAATGATCCTCTCTTCCGGCGGTATGCTCTTTCCCGTTTTCGGGAAGACCCGTGACATTCCCCCGCCCCGGTTTCTGAGCCGAAGTTTCCTCCACTGGGGGCAGCCCCCCATCCATTCGGTTCAGGGCCTGGTTGATGACACGGAACTCCTTGAAGCGGCCCTGGCAAACCTGGGTTACCCTGCGCCGGAACACCGGGACTATGACCTCATGACCCTGAACGGCCCGCCTGAACGGGAACACCCCAAAGACGGCCTCCGGGAACTGGTCTTCCGCAAGCCTGTCTTTACCGATCTGGAAGCAATGCTGCCCCTCCAGGCGGGTTACGAAAAGGAGGAGGTTCTCCCCAAGGACACGGTTTTCAACCCCGCATGGTGCCGCCTCAACCTGGGCAAGATTATTGCGGGGGAGCAATCTCTCATCGCATGTCTTTCGGATCGTATCGTGGGGAAGATCAACACCAATGCTGCGTCCTTTACCCGCCTCCAGGTAGGCGGCGTCTATGTCCTCCCAGAATACCGCGGCCTGGGCATAGGGCGCCGCATGACCGCAGCCTTTGTGGGGGAATTGAGCAAACAAGGCAGGGGGCTTACCTTGTTTGTGAAGAAGAACAACCCGGCGGCAAGGGCAATCTATGATCACATCGGGTTTTCTGCGACGGCGGATTACCGGATTAGTTATTACTAGAAATTCCTTGCGGCCCGCTAAAAAATAGAGTATAATAGAAACATGGGAGCCAGTTCCAAAATTGAAAAAAACCACGAAACACACGAAAAAGAAAAATTAATGTGCTATTCTTAAAGCTTCTTTATCGGTCTTTTTCGTGGTTGATCTTCTTATTTTGGAACTGGTTCATGGATAAAGGAATTTTTGAAATTATAAGGTGGAAAGGATAGCTTAATGCGAGACATGGCAAAAATTGTTACGGTAAAATCAGCGGAATCCATCCCCGGCAAGGATCGGATTGTCACCCTCACCTTTCATGAAAACGGTTACTCCGTTCTGGGCGACAAGGACATAGTGCCGGGGCAGCAGGTCATCTTTGTGGAAGTTGACAGTCTCCTCCCCATCCGTCCGGAATTTGAGTTCCTCCGGGCCCGGTGTTACAAGGAAAGCCTCGATCGTTTTCTTATCCGCCCCCTCAAGATGTGTGGAACCATCAGCATGGGCATCGTCTTCAAAACCGATATCCTGCCGAACCGGAAGAAACCCTACCAGAGCGGGGAGGATGTTTCGGGCATCCTCAACATTCTGAAATACGAAGGCGCGGAGGACGCCCCCGCTAAAAAAACCAAACTCTCCGCCTTTGCCGCTTGGCTGATGAAATATCCCGCCACCCGGCCCCTGGGGAAAAGCCTCCGTGCTCTTATCCGCAAAAATACCACCAAGGCAAAAAGCCCGTTCCCCATTTCCCTCATCGCTAAATCCGATGAAACCACCATTCAGAACTTCCCCGAAATTCTGGAACGGCATCTGGACACCCTCTGTTATGCTGCCATCAAAATGGAGGGTCAAAGCGGCACATTTCTGTTCGACTACAAAAACAAAAAGGCGGGGAAATTTTTCGTCTGCTCCCGAACCATCGCCTACCGCACCCGGCAGAAAAAAGACGGCGCGGGCTTCTGGGCTCTGGCTGATGCGTATCACATCCCCGATATCCTGCAGGATTACTACAAGCAAACAGGAAAACTACTGGCCATCCAGGGCGAACGCTGCGGGCCCGGGGTGCAGAAAAACATCTACCGCTTCCCCAGCCCCCGGCTTTTCATCTACACCGCCAGGGACCTCATCACCAACCGCTATCTTTCCTGGCAGGAACTGACGGACTTCTCTGCCGTATCGGGCATCCCCACGGTGCCGGTCATCAGCGAATGGGTGAACATCCCCCTGCGGGAAATCATCTCCTCTGTTGATCAGGCGGACACGGTGAGTACGCGCTATTTCGCCTTTACCCCGGACGGGTTGGACTATCACTATCAGCTTAAACCAAAAGAAAAACCAGCCTTTGAGAAAAACAGTATTTACTATCACGAAGGGATCGTCATCCGGGGGATGAACCAGGAGTTCTCTTTCAAAGTGAAAAACCCGGACTACGCGTTCTGGTTCAGTTAGGCTGCTGGTCGGGTGGCGGACCGATGGCGGCGAGTGATGTAGGACCCCCAGTAGCCGGGAACAGCCTTTTTTTTGCCATTAATATTAGCAAAATATAACAAAAATGAATATATAACGTTCATATATCTGGACAAAATAGTGATAAATAGTCCATACTACTATACATAATGGGAAAACCAAGGTCTGTATTATTGCCGGTACAGCAGCGTCTGTTGAATAATGTGGGGGAAAATATCAGGCTGGCACGGCTCCGGAGGGATCTCCCGGCAGCCCGGGTGGCTGAACGGGCCGGAATTAGCCGGACCACCCTTTACAAAGTGGAAACCGGCGACCCCGGAGTCGCTATTGGTATCTACCTCAAGGTTCTCTTTGTATTGAACCTGGAGGGCGATTTATTGAAAATTGCTGGGGATGATCCCTTTGGGCGTACCTTGCAGGACATCAGGCTGGTTACCCGGGAACGGGCGTCGAAAACAAGGAAAATACGATGAGTCAGGATATTTATGCGTTTTTGCAGTCGGTGGAAGAGGCAGCGCCTCGTTTTATGGGCATATTACATAGTGACATAATTCGCGGAAAGGAGGTGTTTTCCTTTACCGGGGGCGATAAGTGGCTTGAGTACAAGGAGTTCCGTAATCTGGATCCCGATTTAGGCGCCTTTCAGGGCAGGCAATATATCAGGGACGGCAAACCGAATTTCGGGTTGTTTTTGGACTCAGCCCCGGATCGTTGGGGACGTATGCTGATAAAACGGCGGGAGGCTTTGATCGCCCGGCAGGAAGTGCGTGCGCCCCGTACCTTATATGAAACCGACTTTTTGCTTGGCGTTTTTGATGGCAGCCGGATGGGTGCTCTGCGTCTTACGCTGGACCCGGAAGGGGATTTCCTCGACAACAACAGGGGATCGGCGATCCCGCCGTGGGCATCCATTCAGGATTTGGAATATGCCAGCATGATGCTGGAGAAAGAGGATTTTGATAACGAAGCTGACTATGCAAAGTGGCTGAATATGCTGGTCCGGCCCGGATCGTCCCTGGGCGGCGCCCGCCCTAAGGCCAATATCGCGGATCGGGATGGGCGGCTGTGGATCGCCAAATTCCCCGGCGGGACCGACAGTAAAGATACCGGCGCCTGGGAGAAGGTGGTCAATGAACTCGCGGCGGCATGTGGTATCAAAACGGTTGAGTCAATAGCCCGGCGTTTTTCCGGCAAACATCATACATTTCTTTCCAAAAGGTTTGATCGGACGGCGGAGGGGAAAAGAATACACTTTGCCTCGGCAATGACATTATTGGGCAGGCAGGATGGCGCTGATTATTCCTCCGGGGTAAGTTATCTCGATATAGCGGGTTTAATTATCAGGATGGGCGCTGAAGTAGATCGCAATCTGGAGGAACTTTGGCGGCGTATGGTTTTCAATATTGCTGTTTCAAACTGTGATGATCATCTGCGCAATCACGGATTTCTTTTTGACCCGGCAGGATGGGTGCTGTCCCCGGCCTTTGATATGAATCCCGATGAAAACGGAACCGGGTTAAAGCTCAATATTTCTGAAAACGATAATCCCCTTGATTTCGATCTTGCCCTAAGCGTTATTCCCTATTTCAGGCTTTCATTAAAAAAGGCGGAATCTATCCTGGATGCTGTTAAACAATCGGTTTCAAACTGGAGAACTATAGCGGAACGGTATAATCTCCCGAAACGGCAGCAGGATGAAATGGAACCGGCTTTTAGATCCGTTTAGTTATGCCCTCAATAAGCCATGCTTAAACATAGAGGGGGCCAGCCATGATTAACCTAAAAGTAAACGAATTTTTTTTGTCCTCTCCCGCTATGGATGGCGGACTATGGGCTAATGTTTTTATTTATATTAATTTATAAATGCCCCAATTATATTTTATTATTAAACTTATCCATATGGGCATTAAAAACCGCCGTTGTTAGACGGCGGTTTTTAGACGCGTTTTTCCTTTTTGGGATCAAGCTTTAGTACTTATACACATCCGTTGCGACCGCTGTTGCCTCGCCATTGATAAAAGACGCCGTTACGAGAAAGCTTCCATCTTCTCCAGGCAAAGCTGGTCCAACAGTCTCTGCAACATGTGCAAAACCATTGAATGTTAACTCATCACTCCCTGTATAGGGAACCAGGCCAGTATATCCTGAAGCTACCTTAACGTTAAGCGTAACCTTTCCATCTACGACTTTAACTCCCGTCCATTCTCCGGTGAGTTTATAGTCCTTAACTGCAAAATAAATTTTTTGGGGAGTGCTGGAAATATCCATACAAAGTCCCCTAACGTACAGGCCTTCCAAATCCGTCAAACCGGTAATGACGAGTTTGCCGCCGCCACCAGGGCTAGGGCTAGTAGGGTCACCTGATTTTGTATAAGCAATCCCTTGGGCATGAAATACTCCATTTATAATAGTAGTCACATAGGGATATATACTACCATCAAAAAAATAGGTGGCCGTGTTACCAATATAGGTATAAGTTCCAGTATAGGTTAACTCCGCAATTCCCATATAGGAGTATTTCCAGGTCGAACTAGTTATGACATTTGGATACCCCCATTCGTCATTCCAGGTGCCGATGAACGGATTAGGCCCGCCCTGATTTTGTATGCTGAGATCATCGGCAAACGTCCAGCTGTCGCCATCGTCAAGGACGATAGGATCCACAAAGCTGAGCTTATCATCAGTGATATTCCCAGTAAAAGAAGAACCATTAACTGTACAGGTAAAAGTAATCTTTGTGCCTTCAAAGACTATTTGTATCGCCCCGTGGCTTACCAAATTCGCAAAATGATATATCTCGTAATAATAAGAGCCGGCTGTTAACGCCGCCCGCTCGCCACCCCCAGCATCACTTATTGAAGCTCGGTAAGAACTGGAGCTTAACGCCACCCGTGGGGTGTCTCTGATTACAAAGACAACATCCTCTGTGGTCGCACTGTAGGTTAAGTCGGTAGTAATGTTACCTCCACCTCCACCTCCGCCACCGTTACCTCCACCGCTAGTTGAGCCATTATCACACCCAATAAGCACTAACCCCAACGCCAGTGCCGCCATTGTCCCAACAAACACAAATCTCTTCTTCATAATAAAAACACTCCTTTGCGGTCTTTCCCGCCTTATCCATATTGAAGACGGCTAAGCCGCCATTTATCCGCTTATGCGGTTAAACCCACCACTTACAACAGGTCAAAATGCCCCATTTTCAAGGTAAATTTCCCAAATTTCAACCGAGGTTTCCAATGAAACTATCGGAATCATGCAACACCATTTAATAGAATATTCATCAATATGTAATTTGTCAAGAAGGGGAAAAAAGATAAAATTACCCCACAGGTAAGTAAATGGCTCGTATTAGAGAAATTTTCGCTCAAAACTTGAAGATAAATCGCCGTAAATGCGGCATCTCACAGGAAAAACTGGCTGAAAAGGCCAACGTGTCTACTCATTACATCGCCATATTGGAAATTGCCCGTAGTTTCCCCGCTTCTGATGTTTTGGAACGTATTGCCGAAGCCCTTGATGTTGAAATTTATGAACTTTTTCTGGACCCGCATTCCTCCAACAAGGAATTTACACTGCTCCGGGAGGATATTAGGGACGACATGAAACAATTATGCGATGAAGTAAAGCAGACCGTTGACGAAGCCGTCCAAAAAGCCCTTTCCATCGATCCTAAAAGCACGGCATAATCCCCTTTTTCTTACATGCCGTATTGTTATTTTAAAATATTTTACATAAAATATTCTTAACGCCATGGAGGGCGCTCCCTTATCTTGGTGTGTGTAGTTTTTTCACACCTTCTCTGGAAAGAATTGCGTAAATTTTATATAGTTGAATTCAAGAGCTCTATGGATAACGCGGATTTATTCCATATATTTCCCTCTGATCCGTGAACTCTGCGTAATCCGTTTACTTGGCACGCTTATTGCTTGTATATTGCTATGGAGATTAGCCCCACATGAAAATCACCCAATCCTTGTTACCTCCCATCGTCGTGCTCTCGCTTCTTTTCGCCGGGGGTTGCTCCGCCAAGCCGGGCGGCAGCGGACATAAGTCCGGCGCCAAGACCTACGAGTATACCACCATCAGCCGGGGGACCCTGGAAAAGACCGTGTCCGCAAGCGGGTCCCTCAAGCCGGTATCCACCGTTAAAGTTTTGCCCCGCATGAGCGGTAAGGTAGAAAAAATCTTTACCGATTACAATGAACAGATCAAAGCGGGGGATGTGCTGGCGGAACTTAACACCGATATGCTCCGTCTCCAGCGGGAACAACAAATGGCCTCCGTGGTAAAGGCCCGGGCCAACTACGAATTGCAGAATCTCAATTTTCAGAACCAGAAAAAACTTGCGGAGAAAAATCTTATCTCCGAATACGAACTCACCAGCGCAAAAACCACGTTGGCTATCCAGAAGGCGGAACTGGCCGCGGCGGAGGCGAGCCTCTCGGTCATTGAAACCGAGATCAATCAATATGCGTATATCACCAGTCCTATCGACGGCATTGTGCTGGAACGAAATATCAGCGTGGGCGATACGGTGGTGGACAGTTCCAACAGCAATTCAACGAGCATTTTTACCCTGGCGGAAAACCTTGAGGAGATGCAGATTGAGGCCGCTGTCGGCGAACTGGACATAGCCTCAATACACAAGGGGCAGCCGGTGCGGTTTACGCTGGAAAGTTTGCCGGGGCGGAATTTTACCGGCGTGGTGGAAATGCTGCGGATGGTGCCCACGGTTCAGAACAATGTGGTGAGCTACACGGTGATCATCAATGTGGAAAATCGTGACGGCACGCTCCTGCCGGGGATGACCTGCGCGGTGGATTTTATTGCGGAGCGGAGAGAAAATGTTCTTATGGCGCCTAACGCCGCCCTGCGGTATCAGCCTACCAGTTTGAGCGCCGCTGAAATTGCGGACATGGTTTTTAACGCAGGGTTAAAAGACATGGATGAGGATCAGCGGAAGGCCGCCGTAGAGGCCCGGGCCCAAACAAAAACCACCCAGACCCCCGCGGCGCAGACGCAGACGGGAACCGGTATCGCCGGGCTTGTCGGCTCGAGCGGACCGGGTCCCGGCGGCGGGCCAATGGGCGGCCCCGGCGGGGCCCGGGTAATGCCTTCGGGAAGCCAGAGGAGCGGGCGGCCTGCCGCAGCGGGGAACACGGTGGTCATGCGGAATCTCTGGTACCTCAACAGCGAGGGTAAACTTGAGGTGATGCGGGTACAGGCCGGTATCACTAACGGTACCAATACGGAGATCCGGTCCACTGAAGACCTCGAAAAATTGCGGATCATTTTACGGGAGAAAATTTAATGCAGCCGGTGATAGAATTGCGGGGGATCAAACGGATTTACAAGATGGAAGGAAAGCAGGGGGAAGATGCGGTGGTGGTGCGGGCTTTGCGGGGGGTGGATTTTTCCGCCGGGGCCGGAGAATTTGTTTCTGTCATGGGGCCGTCGGGATCCGGGAAATCAACCTTGATGAATATTTTAGGATGCCTGGATAAACCCAGCGAGGGAACCTACACATTGGACACTATTGAAACTTCACGATCCAGCCCGGACACCTTCGCCTACATCAGAAACCGGAAAATCGGTTTTGTGTTTCAGTCATTCAATCTTTTGTCCCGCACCACGGCGCTGGAAAATGTGGAGCTCCCCCTGTTTTACCGCCGCCGGGAAAAAAATGAAAAACGGCTGACCGCCCAGAGCCGAAAAGAACAGGCCATGAAAGCCCTGCGGGAAGTGGGCCT
>BNUW01000044.1 GCA_025997655.1 Spirochaetia bacterium | reverse complement strand
CCGGGCAGCCTCGGCAAATTTGCCCCGTTCAAGGAGTTCCAACTGGTCCAGCAGGTCGGTGAGTCCCGGAAGAGCGTCGGGAAGAAGCGCCGCCTGGACCCGCAGGGATTCCCGGTAATCGGCGGTACAACAGCCCACCGGGTCCAGGGCGCGTACCAGGGAGAGGGCGGCGGCGATATGGGCGGGACTTTCTTCTTTAAGGAGCAATTCCACCGGCTCCTTATGGAAACCGTCTTCGTTCAGGTTCTGGATGAGCAGTTCCCCCATCCGACGGATCCTATCATCCACGGGCTCCAGTTTTAACTGCCAGAGGAGGTGCTCCTGGAGGGTTTCGGGCCGGGACAGGGCGCCTTCAAGGAATTTATACCGTGCCGCCGTTTCCTCGTCCCCCCCCTTCCGGACAAAGCCCGAATCCGAGCTGGTCTCGAAATAATCGTAGTCATCCTTTCGGGATGGGGTATAGGCATCATCCAGGGAGAGAAGGGTATGATCCTCCACAACCTCCAGGGCGGGGTTTCGTTCTATCTCTTCCTCTATTTTTTCCCGTAAATCGACAATGGGAAGCCCCATCAACGTGATGGACTGGATTTGCTGGGCATTGAGCCTGAGTCGTTGTTCCTGAACCAAGGACGGCCGCTGAAGTTGCACGAATTCCCCTTTCTTCTAACTATTGTTCCGGGATGGGTATTTGTCAAGGCGGCCGGCCAGTAAGTAGACACATACTAAATTGTGTATACCGGCGAAAGAATAAATAACCACAGACCACACTGACCACACTGACCACACGGACACGGACAGGACGGACTGGTTTTTGCCTGTCTTTTTCTTTTGTCCGTGCTGTCCGTGTGGTCGACTTTTCCACTCTTTGGTGGAAAAGTGGTTTACCTTCTTCATCTTCCTTTGTCGCCTTTGGCAGGATAAACGCATAGAAATTAAAAAAGAAGAAAATTTAACCACGAAGGACACAAAGAACACGAAGGAAGAGGGAAAAAAGATGGTTTCGAGCGTTAATCTCTAACTTTTCTTCCCTTTGTGCCCTTCGTGTCCCGGAACCCCTGGGTTCCTTTGTGGTTTTTTAAGAATTTGTATCATCAGACATTGATTTCAAAGTCTATGCGTTTATCCTGCGCCTTTGGGCGGCCAGCTTGTAAAGGACCGGTAAAACAGCGTACAGTTAAGGAATAGGAGGCTTTCATGGGTGATTCAACGGAGCGGCTTGCGGTATTGGGTACGGCGATTCCCGAAATAAGCCTTCCCCGAAGCGATGTGGATCTGCAGAAATGGGCGGTGATTGCCTGCGACCAGTTTACCCAGGATACGGCCTACTGGGAGGATGTTGCGAAAACTGTTGGCCCATCCCCTTCGACCTTCAATCTGATACTTCCCGAACGGTACCTGGAAGATGCACACCGCCAAAACCGGGTCGAGGGTATCCACCGGGCCATGACCGCGTACCTTGCGGAGGGGGTCCTCGCCCCGCCCATACGGGGATGCGTCTACATTGAGCGGAGCACCCCCCGCCACTCGCGCCGCCGGGGCTTGGTCCTGTCCATTGACCTGGAACACTACGACTGGCGGCCCGGCTCCCAAACCCTGATCCGGTCCACCGAAGGCACCGTTCCCGAACGGATTTTCCCCCGGATGGCAATACGTCAATCGGCGCCCCTGGAAACCCCCCACATACTCCTGCTCATTGATGACGAAGCGGATTACCTGATCCCCGCCCTGGGTGAACGGGCGAAAAAGGCCCCTCCCCTGTACCACACCCCGTTGATGTTCGGCGCGGGGGAGCTTTCCGGCTGGACCCTAGCCGAAGAAACCGACTGGCTGGTCCTTGCGGAGGGACTTGCGGAACTGGCCCGGCGCTCGGAAACCCGGTATGGTGAATTGGGGGGCACGGCGCGGGAAAAGCCCTTCCTCTATGCCATGGGGGACGGCAACCATTCCCTGGCCACGGCCAAGGCGGTCTGGGATGAGTATAAGCAGACCCATGCGAATGATCCGGGACTTCCGCAGCATCCCGCCCGGTATGCGCTGGTGGAATTGGAAAATATCTACGATCCGGGAATCGCCTTTGAACCCATACACCGCCTTCTCTTTGGGGCACGCCTGGAGGATGTCCGGGCTGCCCTGAGCGACATGCCGGGTTTTGTCAGCCGTTCCGTCACCGGCGCCGGGGAGCTTTCCCAACTGGTGGCGGGCAAAGCCGGGGGGAACCGTTACGGGCTTATCGGCGAAGGCCGCTACATCCTGATTGAGACGGAGACCACGGGTATCGCCACGGAGGGCTTACAGCCCCTGTTGGACGAGCTTACCCAGAGCGGGGCCGACATCGACTACATCCACGGGGAGGAGGAGGTGTTCCGTATCGCCGAGGCGGGGAAAAACAACACTCCGGTGGGGATTTTACTGCCGCCGGTGAAGAAATCGGGCTTATTCCGGACCGTGGCGCGATCCGGGCCATTGCCCCGGAAGAGTTTTTCCATGGGGGAGGCGGTGGAAAAACGCTTCTATCTTGAATGCCGGAGGCTTTTCGGGTAGACTAGGGACAATAACGCCGGCATGGTGGAATGGTAGACACGGTAGACTCAAAATCTACTGCCCGCGAGGGTGTAAGAGTTCAAGTCTCTTTGCCGGTAAATTTCCCTTTAAACAGTCCGTTTCCCGCTCCAGTACGCTTCGCCCCACCGGAGTTCATTCTGCAGTTTCAGGGGCTTAGTATCCCTGTCGATGTGCACACATTCAATGTCCATCATCGTTGCCCAATCAATAAAGTATTCCGCAGAGAGGGCGGTGGTATACGCCGAGTGATGGGCCCCGCCGCTCAAGATCCAGGATTCCGCAGCGTCCCGTATATTCGGATAGGGTTTCCACAGCGCCCGGGCCACCGGGAGTTTCGGCATGGGATGGGGAATGGGGATGGTCTCCACATCGTTGAGGATCATCCGCAGGCGATCCCCCAGGTCCACCACCGTGGCCAGCACCGCAGGTCCCGGCGCCGCGTCAAAGACGAGCCGGGCGGGGTCCGCCTTGCCGCCTATCCCCAGGGGATGCACCTCCAGCCGGGGTTTTTCCCCTGCAATGCTGGGACATACCTCAAGCATGTGGGCGCCCAGGGCCGCTTCCTTCCCGGCTTCAAAATGATAGGTGTAATCTTCCATAAAGGACACGCCCCCCGGTAAGCCCTGCGCCATTACCTTTGCTGCGCGTACCAGCATGGATTGTTTCCAGTCCCCTTCCCCGCCGAAGCCAAAGCCCTGTTCCATAAGCCGTTGACAGGCAAGGCCGGGAAGCTGAGTCAGGCCGTGGAGGTCCTGGAAGTTGGTGGTAAACGCCCCGGCATGTTCCGCCTCAAGCAGTCCCTTCAGGGCAATTTCAATCTTGGCCTGTTCCAGCATGGCGGTTCTGCCGGGGCCGGGGCTGCGCAGTTCCGGCGCCAACTCATAGGCCGCCTCAAATTCCTTCGCCAGTTTTTCCGCCGCAGCATCACTAACCTTAGTATACCGGGCCGCCAGATCGCCGATGCCCCAGGTGTTTACCTGCCAGCCGAATTTGATCTGGGCCTCTACCTTGTCCCCCTCGGTGACCGCCACTTCCCGCATATTGTCCCCAAGGCGGAGTACCACCGATTCAATTCCGTCCTGCCGGGCGGCGGCGGCCCGCATCCACACACCAATTCTGCGGCGGACCTCCGGCTCCTGCCAGTGGCCGGCAACAACCTTCCGGTTAAGCCGCATCCGGGCGTGAATATAGCCGTGTTCCCGGTCGCCGTGGGCGGACTGGTTCAGGTTCATAAAGTCCATATCAATGCCCGCCCAGGGGATGTCCCGGTTAAACTGGGTATGCAAATGCAGCAGGGGCTTTTTATTGATCCCCAAACCGCCGATCCACATCTTTGAAGGCGAAAAGGTATGCATCCAGGTGATGATACCGGCGCAGTGCGAAGAGGCATTGGCCTCCTCAAAGACCCGGCGAATCCCCTGGGGGTTTACGGCTGTCGGCTTTAATACCACCGTACCGGGAAGCAGCGGGTCGGCGGCAAATTCCGCCGCCATTATCTTTGCATTAGCGGCAACCTGCTTCAGTGTTTCATCTCCGTAGAGATCCTGACTGCCAACGATAAACCAAAATTCGTATTTTTTCAGATCGATCATACTGTACTCCTTATAGATACTTAATCTAAGAATTTTATCCACGGATTACACGGATGAACACGGATAAGATAAGAAATTTTATATTCCACCCGTGTTAATCCGTGTAATCCGTGGACCTCTTCATTTCAAATGTTCACCGGCGGCTTTTTCAATCGCAAGCCCCTGTGTATAGTGCTGCATAAAAGCGGTAAAGCCCTGCACATCCTTCATGTCCGGCTCAACCAAGGTTCCTGCATTCTTGCCAAACACTTTTTGTGCGAGGAACGCTTCAAGTGATTCTACTGAATCACCTGATTCACCGGTGTTTTTTTGCTGCATATACGCTGCCAGGAGCGCGATACCCCATGCACCGCCTTCACCGGCGGTTTCCATTACCGCAACCGGTGTATGCAATGCCGCCGCCATCAGCTTTTGGCCAACGCCCTTTGTTTTGAACAGGCCCCCGTGGCCAAGCAGTTTATCAAGCCGGACATGTTCTTTTTCCGTAAGAATATCCATGCCTAGTTTCAGGGAGGCCATGGAGGAAAAAAGGAGGGAACGCATAAAATTCGCCAGGCTAAGGCGGCTGTCCGGTGTGCGTACAAAGAGCGGACGCCCCTGTTCAACGCCGGTGACCGGCTCTCCCGCATAGTAATTGTAGGAAAGGAGGCCGCCGCAATCGGCGTCACCTGAAAGAGCCGCGGCGTAAAGGTCGTCGTAGAGCTTGCCCTTGTCAACTTTGACCCCGAATGTTTCGGTTACTTCGCCGAACAATTTTACCCAGGCGTCAATGTCTGAAGTACAGTTGTTGCAATGAGCCATGGCCACCGGTTTTCCCGCAGGGGTGGTAACCATATCGATCTCCGGATACACCCGGGACAATTCTTTTTCCAGCACGACCATCGCAAAGACCGAGGTGCCCGCCGAAACATTGCCGGTACGAACAGCAACACTGTTTGTTGCCACCATGCCGGTGCCCGCATCACCTTCGGGGGGGCATAGGGGAATACCGGACTTAAGGGCGCCTGTCGGGTCAAGCAATGCGGCGCCCTGAGCGGTGAGGGCTCCGGCGTTTTCACCGGCGGTCAAAACCCGGGGCAGTATATCATTTAGCTTCCAGCCAAAGTGCAAACCGCCGGTAAGCGAATCAAATTGACCAACCATTTTCGCATTAAAGTTGTTCGTTTTGCTGTCAATGGGGAACATGCCGGAGGCGTCATCAATGCCCAGCACTTTTTCACCGGTCAGCTTCCAGTGTACGTAACCCGCCAGGGTGGTAAAAAACGCGACATCCTTTACGTGCGCTTCCTTGTTCAAAATCGACTGGTAGAGGTGCGCAATACTCCAGCGCAGGGGAATATTAAAACGGAACTCATCCGTAAGCAGTTTTGCCGCCTGTTCAGTACTGGTGTTGCGCCAAGTACGGAACGGTGCAAGCTGTTTGCCGTCTTTGTCAAAGGCCAAATAACCGTGCATCATGGCGGAAATGCCGATGGCCTCTACGTTGGAAAGGGGGGCGCCATAACGGCTGCGGAAATCATCGGATAGTTCCTTAACGGCGGTTTTGAGGCCGCTCCAGACATCATCCAGGTGATAGGTCCAAACGCCGTCCTCCAGCCGGTTTTCCCAGGCAAAACCGCCCGACGCAAGGGTTGCGTAATCCTCCCCAATCAGCACCGCTTTAATGCGGGTGGAACCCAGTTCTATACCCAGCGTTGTTTTATCATTCATTTTTCACTCCTACTCCCGAATATCTTCAAGCTCCGCGTCCGGGATAACGCGGAGGCTCTCTTCAATATCACTGCGGCTCATACCGGCAATCTTCAGGGTGATGCGGCGGTGATCCGGGTCGTCCCCGTCGGAGGAGACCAGGGTGACGATGTTCCCCCCCTTGACCGCGATGGCGTGGGTGAGCTTTTCCAACTGCCCCGGTTTATCCGCCACGTTAATGGTGATGCGGACCCCCGGCCGCCGTGCGCCGAAGGCTTTGACAAAAACATGGAAGAGATCCGTTTTGGTGATGATCCCCACCAGCAGATCCCCCTTCATCACCGGCAGGCAGCCGATGGTCTCGTCCGCCATGATCCGGGCGGCCTCCTCCACCACGTCGTTTTCCGTTACGGTGTGTACCGTTTTCACCATGATCTTTTCGACCTTAAGTTTTGAAAGGAGGTAGCTGATCTCGTACATATCAAGGCTGGTGGCGGCGGAGGGGCCGGCCTTGAGCATATCCTTCTTGGTGATGATTCCCGCCAGCTTGTTGTTTTTATCCAACACCGGCAGGTGACCGACCTGTTCCTTGTCCATCAGGGAACGCACTTCCGTTACCGACATCTCGGGGTGCACCGAAATGGGGTTTTTCGTCATCACATCGCTAATGATCATCTTATCCTCCTAAGTAAGCTTTTTTCACCGCGTCGTCCTTCATGAGGTCCTTCGCGGGACCGGTCTTGATCACCTGGCCGGTCTCCAGGATATATCCGCGGGAGGCAAGTCCCAGGGCCTTAAAAGCGTTCTGCTCCACCAACAGTATCGTTGTGCCATTTTCGCTGATGCGCCGGATGATCGAAAAGATTTCGTCCACCAGGATGGGAGCCAGACCCATGGATGGTTCGTCCAGCAGGAGCAGCCGGGGCTTTGACATTAAGGCCCGCCCCATGGCGAGCATCTGCTGTTCGCCGCCGGAGAGTGTCCCCGACACTTGCAGTCTCCGTTCCTTAAGCCGGGGGAAAAGCCCGTAGACCATCTCCATATCGCCCGCCAGCTTGTCCTTCCGGAGATAGGCCCCCATCTCCAGGTTGTCCTTCACCGAAAGGTTCGCAAAGATGCGCCGCCCCTCGGGCACCTGGACAAGCCCCGCCGCAACGATACGGTCAGGCGGCAGGGCGCTGATATCCATAGTATCGAAAACCACGGAGCCCGCAGTTTTTCTAATGATATTCGATATGGCATGGAGGGTAGTCGTTTTCCCCGCGCCGTTGGAACCAATGAGGGTGATGATCTCCCCTTCCCTTACCTCGAAGGAGATACCCCTCAATGCTTGTATGGCCCCGTAGTGGACCGTAAGATTCGTAATCTTGAGCAGGACCTTTGGATCAGTCAATGGCGTCCTCCCCAAGGTATGCTTTAATCACCGCCGGGTCTCGCCGTATCGCTTCGGGAAGCCCCGCCGCAATGATCCTGCCGTAGTCAAGCACCATGAGCCGCTCGCAGATCCCCATGACCAGGTGCATATCGTGTTCGATGAGCAGGATGGTCAGGTGGAATTCCTTCCGTATAAAACCGATGAGCTTCATCAGTTCATGGGTCTCCTGGGGGTTCATCCCCGCGGCGGGTTCGTCCAGGAGCAGCAGCAGGGGATTAGCCGCCAGCGCCCGTGCAATTTCCAGCTTCCGCTGTTCCCCGTAGGGCAGGTTCCGGGCCAGCTCGTGTTTCTTTGTTTCTATTTTAAACAGTGATAGTAAGTCGTCGGCCTTTTCCCGCATCTGCCCTTCGTCGTGGTAAAAGCGGGGAAGCCTGAAAAGTACGTCCAGGGGGTTCTCCACCCGGCTTGAATGGAGGGCTATGCGCACATTATCCTCCACCGTAAGGTTACTAAAGAGCCGGATGTTTTGAAAGGTCCGTGCAATGCCGATATGGTTCAACCGGGCGGGGCTCAGTTTTCCTACCACCTGCACTTTACCATGCCGGTCCCAGAAATCAATCTCCCCCTCGGTGGGCGCGTATATCCCGGAGAGCATGTTGAACACCGTGGTCTTCCCAGCCCCATTCGGCCCGATAAGTCCCACCAATTCGCCCCGGTGCAGCTCGCAGGAAAACCCGCTCACCGCACGCAGGCCGCCGAATACTATGGAGAGGTCGGATACTTTTAAGAGGAGGTTCTGCTCACTCATATGGGGACCTCCTGAAAGAACCGTAAAGAGAAGAAGGAGGAAGAATTTTTAACCACAAAGGACACGAAGGATGAAGAGGAAGACGAAGAGAGGAAATTAAAATTTATTCTCCTTTCTTCTTTGTGTCCTTCGTGTCCTTTGTGGTTTATTATCTTCTTCGTGTTTTGCAGTATCACGCTTTCCCCCCCTTGGCAGTTTTACTGCGGATGAAGGCGGTGAAGCGGGAAACCAAGCGCACGAAGGACAGTTCCTTCATGCCCAAGAGTCCCTGGGGCCGGAAGAGCATCACGAAGATGAGGATCAGGGGATAAATCAAAAGCCGGTAGTCCTGGAGGAAGCGGAGAAATTCCTGGAGGTACGTGAGAATGTAGGCGGCCAGCACCGAGCCGGTCATGGAACCCATGCCCCCGAGGACTACGAAGATCAGGTAGTCGATGCTGTGGTTAAAGGAGGCAGCATCGGGCTTTACAAAGCCTATCACCATGACATAGAGGCAGCCCCCGATGCCGGCGATAAAAGAGGCAATCACAAAGCCCGCCATCTTGTAGCGGAATACGCCGATGCCGTTGGCGTTGGCCGCAACCTCGTCTTCACGGACCGCCAGGATGGCCCTGCCGTAACTGGACCGGAGAAAGTTCTGCAACAGGATTAGTATTACTGCTAGGCTTGCGGTGACCACCAGGAAGGACAGCGTTGAATTGAGGGTCATTTCAGTGGTGAAACGCCTGCCGTTGGCCCCCCCGGTAAGGGTACGCAGATTGGTGAGGATCACCCGGATGATTTCCCCGAACCCCAGGGTTACGATTGCCAGATAATCCCCGGTTAGTTTTAGTGTGGGGAAGCCGATGATGAAGCCGAAAAGGGCGGTTACTAATGCCGCCAGGATCACGCTTACCGGTATGGGAAGCCCCAGGTCCAGGGTAAAGGAAATACAGGAGTAGGCCCCAATAGCCATGAACCCCGCCTGCCCCAGGGAAAGCTGCCCGGTTATCCCCGTGACGGTGTTCACGCTGATGGCAAGGATGGCGTTCACCCCGCCCATGGTGAGTATCTGTGCGGTGTACGGGTCGATAAGGTCGAAGTGTATCAACACGGTGGGAATCACCACCAACGCTAATGCAAATATGCCGGGGATAAGCGTGTTTTTACGGTTATCTTCCATATACATACTACACCTTCACCCTGGTTTTCTTACCCAAAATCCCCGTGGGCTTTACCAGGAGGATGACGATAAGAATAGAAAAAGATATGGCGTCCGCGTATTGGGAGGAGAGGAAGCCCTTGGTCATGGTTTCCGCAATGCCAAGGATAAAGCCCCCCAGCATGGCCCCGGGCACCGAACCAATGCCCCCAAGAACTGCGGCCACGAATGCCTTGAGCCCCGGCATGGTTCCCATGGTGGGACTCACCTGGGGATAGGCGCAGGCAAAGAGGATGCCCCCTGCGGCGGCGAGCACCGAACCCAGGGCAAAGGTAAAGGAAATGGTGCCGTTCACCGAAATCCCCATGAGGCTCGACGCCTGGAGATCAAAGGAAACCGCCTGCATGGCCTTGCCCCGTTTGGTATAGTTGATGATGTAGTTCAGGATAAGCATTAATACTGCGGAGGTAACAATTACGATGATCTGGATATTGGAAACCGAAACGATACCGATAGAAACCGTATGCACCTCGGGCTGGGGAAACTGCTTGGGGTTGGGCCCGATGAAGGGCAACACCCGCGCCCCGTTTTGCAGAATAAGGGATACCGCGATGGCGGTGATCAGGGAGTTGAGCCGGGGGGCGCCGCGCAAAGGCCGGTAGGCAAAGCGTTCGATAAAGACCCCAAGGCAGGCGCAGAGGGTCATGGCGAACAGAAACGCTGCGGCCAGGCTCAGAGGGGAGACGCCGAAGCGGGTTAAGACAAAGTACCCCGCATAGGCCCCCACCATGAGAATATCACCGTGGGCAAAGTTGATAAGCAGAACAATGCCGTACACCATGGTATATCCCAGGGCAATCAGCGCATAAACGCTGCCCAGGGATATACCGTTTATCAACTGCTGTACAAAAATGACGCCCGTGCCCACAGTGATACTGCTATGTACTTAGGGATTGACCGTGGTCTTATAGACCGTGGTCAGCTTGCCATCCGACCCTTTGACGACCTCCAGCACCACCGCAGACTTTACGGGGTTCCGCTTCGGGTCAAACTTGATGTTGCCGGTAATATAGCTGCCGTTGATTTTCGTCAGGGCGTCCTGTACCGGAGCGGCGTCCGCAGAACCGGCGGCAATGATGGCGTCCTTAATCAGGGACATGGAATCGTAGCCCAGGGCGGCGAAAGCGCCGGGCTTGTCACCGAATTTCACCTGGAAGTCCTTGACGAACTTCACCACCCGGGGTTCGGTGGAATCGTTGGTAAAGTTACTGGTGTAAAAGCCGTTCAACACCTCGTCCCCGGCATTACCGGTGAGCCCGTCCCAGCCATCGGCGCCAACAATGGGGGTACCTATCCCCTGAGCCCGGAGCTGCTTGGCGATAAGGGCCACATCGCCATAATACTCGGGCAGATAGACCACATCGGGATTGGCGGCCTTGATCTTGGTAATCTGGGCGTTAAAGTCCGTATCCCCGGTGTTATACACCTCAACCGCCGCCATGGTCCCCCCAAGGGCGGTAAAGGCTTTGATGAAGTTTTCCTGGAGCCCCACGGAGTAGTCGTTGCTGATTTCGTAGAGAATTGCCGCCCGTTTAGCGCCCAGGGTTTCCGCCGCGAACTGGCCCCCCACGGTCCCCTGGAAGGGGTCGATAAAACAGGCCCGGAATATGAAATTCCCCGCATCGGTCACCACCGGGTTGGACGCCGCAGGGGCCATGAGCACCACCCCCTGGGCCTGGGCCCGCTCGCTGACCGCAATGGTGGGTCCCGAGGTAAGGGAGCCGATAACAATCTTCGCCTTATCCCGGTTGGTGAGTTTAATGAAAGCATTGACGCTCTTGGTCGCATCCCCCTCATCATCTTCGGAAATAAGGACAAGTTTGCTTCCGCCTATGCCTCCCGCGGCGTTGATTTCCTCAATCGCCAACAGAATACCCTTCTGGGCTTCCACGCCGTACTCGGCCACCGGCCCGGAAAGCGGGAAAATACCGCCGATGGTGATATCCCCGGCGCCGGCCTTCTTACACCCGGTAAATACTATTGCGGCCATACCCAAGAATAAGGCGATCGTTGCTAATTTCTTCATTTGTTTCCTCCATTTGGTAACATTCTTTTATAATACCAAATACGAGTAGGGCTGTCTAGATACCGCAAAGTTGCGCCAAGGATATATATGAACTTTTAGGACATTTGGTTAGTGAAACAATCGCTATTGCCGAAGGATTTACCTATAATGGGAAAATTATCACCGCCCCGGATAAATGGCTGCCGGATGGTATAACGGCGCCCATTTACTTGCCTTATTCCATGCCGCATCAACAGCCCGCCTGAAATCGCCCATGTGTTTAAAAAAGCTTCCGCCGACTTATTTCGCTGCGCCCTGCGCCATTTCTTTCCATGACTTAAATACCTGACGCACATTGTCCAATTGAGCGGCAGCGCCGAATTCACATTGGGCGATAGCGCCTCCGTTTTCCCAAATCGCGGAATGTACGTTGCGTATCGCCGCATCTATTTCCGCAGTAGTTCCAAAAGGAAGCAGACGCTGCCTGTCAACTTCTCCCCAGAACGTTATCTTGCCTTTGAATTGAGCGATGTTCTCGATGCCTATGCAAAATATTTGCAGGTTCACCGCGTCGTACCCTAATTCTATCAGCTGCGGAATAATTTCAAGGGTGAAGCCGTCCGAATGAAAGAACATTTTTTTGCCGTGTTTATGCGCGATGTTTACATAGTCTTTGTATAGGGGTTTAAAGAGTTTTATCCATTGTTTGGGATTTATCAACAAGCTCCGTTGCGATCCCCAGTCGTCCATGGCAAAAAAACCGTCGACGTTTGTTTTTTTACACCACAGTTCAACTAGTTCGCAATAAAATTCATGTACGCGGTTAAGCATCTTTAACATGCCCGGATTTTCCCAGCCAAGGTCACAATAAAAAGTTTCGGAGCCGCGCAAGAATTGCATCCGCTCAAAGGGTCTGGCTAAATCGCCGGATAGTACAAATTGATCCGTGCCTGCGCAAAATTCATTGACCTTATTTGTATCTATGGTTAGCAGCTCGCAGGGAATGTGTACACGCGACAAGTCTTCCCAGTCCTCATCCTCCGCTTTCACTATCGGCGCTTTTACTTCACCATGGAGACCCCGCTGTACATTCTTCCATATTACGCCCCATTCATCGCGCGACTCACCTTCCTCGTATACGCTGCCGGCGGAGATGGGCTTTTTTGCATAGACCTTATGCGAATCGGGTACCTGTACGATGTCCGCCGGATAGTCACGAAAAATTTCATCAACCTGTTTGCCGTATTTATGATACGCCCACGGCAATGTCCATAGGTCCCGGGGTACGATGCCCTCTGTGTTTTTGAATTCCAGTGTCCTCTTAACTAATTCTCTTGAGGTCATACCATCTCCTTTGTCAGCCCTTTCTTTGGGTCTGCACCGTATTAATCAAAACCGCCGTCAATATCAAAAGGCCCCTCACCACATACTGGGCGTATTCGTTGACGTTCAGCAGCGTCATGCCATTAATAATCACGCCGAGGAAGATAAGGCCCACGAAGGTGCGGGACACCCGCCCGATGCCGCCGTTAAGGCTTGCGCCGCCGATAATTACCGACGAAATGGCCGTCATCTCCCAGCCTTTGCCGAAGGTAGAGGAGCCGCTCATCACCTGACTGGATACCATAACGCCCGCTATTGCCGCACAGATCTGCACGTTGATCATCACGAACATTTTGACCTTGGCCACATTGATGCCGGAAAGGCGCGCCGCATCGGCATTGCCGCCGACGGCATACACCGAGCGCCCGAAACGGGTGTAGTTCAGGATGACAAAGTTTACGAGAAACACAAGGATGAGGATGAGCGCAGGTATGGGGATGATACCGCCGATGCGTCCCGCGCCGATTACGTTGTACCACTTCGGCAGGGTTACCACCGGGAAACCTCGGGAGATGATGGCGGCAATGCCGTACAGCACATTCATCATCGCCAGGGTAATGATGAAGGACGGCATCTTAAACCGGGTGAGCAGCCAGCCGTTAAACGCCCCAAACAGCGCGCAGACGATGATGGACAGCAGTATCCCTGCCACGACGGCGGTCTCCATCGGCATGATCCCCGCCTTTGCCAGGGCGCCTGATGTAAGCGCCGTAATCACGCCCGCAAGCGCAACGGTGGAACCGATGGAAAGGTCAATCTCCCCTGAAATGATTACCAGGGTCATCCCGAAGGCAATACAGCCCTGAAACGACATATTGCGGAGAATGTTGAACAGATTGCCCAGGGTAAAAAAGCCGTAGGTCGTTACCGACATGATAAGTATCAACAGTATCAGTATTATTTCAAGCATGCGCTTGTTTATTGCCTGCCGGGAAATCAGTTTCCCAAAACCGTTTTTGTCACCCATTTTTTACGCAGCCCCCATACATAATGAATACAATTCTTCTATCGTAATATTTTCAGGACGCACCTCATCAACAATACGGCCGGCCCGCATGATTAAAATACGGTGACACACTTCGATGAGTTCCTCAAGTTCCGAAGAAACCATGATGCTTGAAATACCCCTGCGGGATTGTTCCCAGATAATTTGAAAAATCTGCTGTTTCGCGTTCACGTCGATGCCCCGGGATGGTTCGTCGAAGAGCATCACTTTTGGTCCAATGTTCAGCCAATTGCCCACCACCACCTTCTGCTGGTTGCCGCCGGAGAGGCTCGTCATCGGGTCAAGCGCCGACGACAACTTTATTTGCAGATCCGCAATCTGCCGCCCAGCAAAGCCGTCCTCACGTTTCCGGTTGACAAAATAGCCGTCTGAAATCAGCGGCAGGCTGGCGTAACAGAGATTGTCCTTGATTGACGCGATAAGGTTGAGGCCCTCCCTCTTGCGATCCTCCGGGGTCAGCGCCACGCCGGCGTCACGCATTTTCTCCGGCGTTGCCCCGGTCACCGGCTGCCCGTTAAAGGTGACGGTTCCGGCATCAGCCTGGTCTGCCCCGAACAGCGCCCGCAGCAATTCTGTGCGGCCCGCCCCCAGCATACCGGCGATACCGAGCACCTCGCCCTTGCGCAGGTCGAAGGACACATCGGTAAAGCGCGGCTTCCGCGAAAGGCCCTTTACCGAAAGTACCACCTCATCGTCCACCCGGAGGTCCGCCGGCCGCTGCTTAATCTCCAGGTCGCCGAACATCATCCCCAACACCTCTTTGCGGGTCACCGAGGCCATCTCAACCGCGCCTCTGTACTTGCCGTCCCTTAGCACCGTACAGGTGTCGGCAATCTCCCAGAGTTCGTGCAGTTTATGGGAAATATAAATAACGATCACGTCTTTCTCTTTTAACAGGCGCACCATCTTGAACAGCGATGCTACCTCGTTCTGCGCCAGCGCCGAGGTAGGCTCATCAAGGAGCAGCACCCTTGGCTTGTAACTCATCGCCTTGACAATCTCCAGCATCTGACACTGCCACACAGAGAGTTCGTAAATATATGCGTCCGGCGCAATGTCAACATCAAGCTCGCGGATCAGATCTTCCGCCTGTTTATACGTTGCCTTCCAATCGATAAAGCCGCGCTTTTCAGGCAGCCGGCCAATCAGAATGTTTTCCGCCGCCGTCATCCCCTGCACAAGGGAGAGTTCCTGGTACACCGTCGCAATGCCCGATCCAAAGGCGTCCATGGGATTTTTAAAACTGAGCTTTTTATCATCCAGGTAGACATGGCCCTCCGTCGCCTGTTCCGCGCCGGAAATAATTTTTACCAGGGTTGATTTACCGGAGCCGTTCTTGCCGATCAGCGCATTCACCTTGCCGCTCTCAAACGAAAGGGACACCGCATCCAGCGCCACGGTACCGGGATAGACCTTCGTTACATTCTCCGCCCGCAACACACTCACCGAACACACCTAACCTTTTTATAGAGAAAATAATTGAGCCAGTTCTTTTCGACGGAACTGGCTCGTGAAAAAACGGTCTAAGGCTGCCTGTTAGCGCGCCAGCTTCGCCGCCAATTCTTTTTCAAACTTGTCGATACCGGCCGGGTCGCTGCGGCTGACGAGGAGGCCATCAACGATGACGGTCTTTCCCTGGGTCTTGCTCACGTCTTTCCCGTTAACGGCATCGGCGAGTACCTTCATCGCGTTGTAGCCCTGGGAGTAGGGATCCTGTCCGGTTACCGCTTGCAATATGTTATCGCTGTCCCGGAGCATGGCAATCTGCTGATCGCCGGTGTCGATGCCGAAGACAAAGGTCTTTCCGGCGCGGCCCGCGTTCTTTACCGCCATCACGCTGCCGATGGTACCGCCGTCATTTGAGCCGTAGATGATATCAATGTCGGGGTTCGCAGTAAGCAGGTCACCGGCTTTCTGTACGGCCACATCCTGCAGCCAGGCTTCCTGGGGCGCCAGGAACTGAACATTGGGGTTCACCTTCAGAATCGCCTCTTTGAAGCCGTCCACCCGGGCCGCCGCTTGTTCGGGGAGAAGTGTATAGAAGCCGAGGATCGCAACCTTCGCGTTACCGTTCAGCTTCGTCTTGATGAAATCCGCCGCCGACGCGCCGACGGTGGCGCCCAGGTTTTTGTCGTCAGAGGTGTAACCGCCTACGATGAAGGGCGCGTTGGACAGATTAATATTGGTGACCGCAATCTTTACACCGGCGTCGGAAGCCCTCTTAAGGGTCGCAACGGAGGACTCCTTGCTGAGCGGGGCAATAGCGATACCGGCGACTTTCTGGTCAACATAGGTGTTAATCAGTTCCGCTTCACGGGCCTGATCATTCCCGGTGTTTGCCTGCAAAATACGAAAGCCCGCTTCCTTCGCCGCATCGGCATAACCGAGGGACAACAATTTCATAAACTGGTCTTCCTGGAATACGATACCGGCTACAACCTGTTCCCCGCCCTGTTTTCCGCCTCCGGCCATCAACATTGCGGGCAGCCCGCAAAACAGCGCGAAAAGCGCAATCAAAGAAATCCTTCTGTTCATAATCCTCTCCTTGTCCTTGTAAAAACGTTTATTGACATCCGGTCAATGTTATTCTATTATCAGGGAGGATTTTGATAATCCGCAATGATACATTTTTTGTATTTGTTGTACATTTTTTGGCTTTATGATAATAAATGGTGGAAAATGGTGAATTCTATCAGTTTCAGATACCGGTTGTTTCTGATAATATGTATTGTCGCCATTGTTCCCATTACCGTTATGGCCGGCATCCTGTACCGGCGGGCGGTATTTGAAATAACCAGTCAGATAACCAATGTAGTGGTAAATACCCTGAATTTTTCCATTGACTATATTGAACCAAGCCTTGAAACAATCATCCATACCTCTGAGCTCATCCTGCGGGAGGAAAAAATTGGTTCCGCTGCGGAGGCCGAAAAATCCATGTCGTACAATGATATTGTCGAGTATAACAAATCCGTCAGAGAAATTCTTAGTATGTATATAGAACGGATAAAATCCATAAACAGCACCTTTGGCCTTGATTCTTTTTATGTTTACCTGCCCCGCCATCGCCTGCTGCTGGATTCAAAAACAACGTTTTATGAAAACAGCAATCCGGAATATCTTGATTTTGTCAGCGGCAGCCGGAAAAACCGATCCTGGTTTATAACAAAGGCGGTTGATTTTTATACCCTCA
>BNUW01000043.1 GCA_025997655.1 Spirochaetia bacterium | reverse complement strand
TTTCAATAGTACAATGAAGGGTAAGGCGGATTGCGATGGCTGACCAGAATCAACTAGTTACCTTTCAACTTGGTGAAGAGTTGTACGGGATCAATATCATGGATGTTAAGGAAATAGTCCGGGTCCAGGAGGTACGGGCGATTCCTAACGCACCCGGCTATGTGGAGGGTATCTTCAACCTCCGCAGCGAGATTATCCCGATTGTCAACCTCCATAAACGGTTCCACCTGAAACGGACCCTGACCTCCGGGGAAGATGAACTGCTGTCCGGCTTTATCATCCTGGACATCGACGGGTTGAAGCTGGGGGTTATCATCGACAAGGTTTCCCGGGTGGTAACCATTGAACGGGAGCAGATTCAGCCCCCGCCCCAGATGCTTACCGGTATCGGGGCGGAGTATATAACCGGGGTCGTCCGCCAGGAGCACGGGTACCTTATCATCCTGAATATCCGGGACCTTTTCAATGCCAAGGAACTCCAGAAAATTGCGGAGCTTAATAAAAGGTAATACATGAAAATTGAGGTCTACTCACCGACCATCAGGCGCAAAGAGATGGACGCGGTTCTTACCGCCCTGGTGGAGGACAAGATTGGCCCCGGGGAACACGCGCAGAACCTTATCCAGATAGCAAAAGACCGGCTTCACTTTGATTATGCCTTGGCACTCCGGAGCCCCGCCATCGCCCTTTCCATCGCTCTGCGAACCCTGAACCTGGAAACCGGTCAGGGGGTGATTATCTCCGCCCTTTCCCCACGGTACTACAAACAGGTGATTGAGGATCTCGGCCTGGTTCCCCTCTATGCGGATGTACTGCCCTCTCAGGCCTCCATCGGCCCGGAAACCATTGAAGCCCTCCGGTCTTTACCGGATATGCCAACCGCCCGCTGTATCGTCCTGGATCACACCCTGGGCTATATGCCGGATATGGCCGCCATCCTTAATGTAGGGCTGCCGGTTATCGAGGACCGGTCCCGGAGTTACGGGACGCTGGCCGCCGAACGGCCCCTGGGTCCCGCCGCCGCTGCTGAGGCCGCCGCCGCTGAAGCTGCAGCCGTAGCTGGCGCCGATGTAAAGCCTGCGCCGGAAGCCCCGTATCCGGCAGGGGTGCTGAGCATCCTGGGCCTGGAAGAAAAGGATCTGCTTACCGCCGGGGGAGGCGCCCTGCTCTACGCCATGAACCGCCGGGATGCCGCAGTGCTGCGGAACTATGCGACTTTGCCCCCGGAATACGGCCTGCCGGATATGAACGCCGCCATGGCGGTGGTCCAGTTCCGTGAGGCGGCGCGGAACCTGGAAAAACGGAAGGAAATCGCCAAGGTTTATGCCCAGTCAAGTCTAAGGACCCGGCATAAACGCTTTGTTCAGAATGATACCTTTGAATACAATAACTACGCCTTCTCCCTGGTCCTGGAAACGGGCATGAAGGATGTGGTGGCATATGCCAAAAAAAAGGACATCGCCGTTCTTAGCGCCCTGGAGGATACCCTCGTCGGGGCCGGCCTGGTTCCGGTAGAATTGTGTCCGGAAGCCTATTCCCTTTCTCTCAGGACCGCCCTCTTTCCCCTCTACCCACGGCTCAGCGGGCCGGAGATAGAGAAGGTGGGGAAGCTCATCCTGACCCTCCCGTAACGGTACCGAGGACGGTGGGATGGGGGAAATCAAACGGGTTTTGTTGATTATTAACCTACTCAAGGAACACTCCCGGGATTGGGGCAAAAAAATTGAGACGGAACTGCGCAGCCGGGATATACAAGCCCATTCCTTCTTCTTTGACGGCCAGGGCGATTTTAAGGCGGATGGCGAATACGATTGTTGTTTCAGCCTGGGCGGGGACGGCACGGTGCTCTACGCGGCCCGGACCCTGGCTCCCCTGGGGGTGCCCATTTTCCCGGTAAACCTTGGTTCCCTGGGCTTTATCGCGGCGGTCCACCCCGATGAATGGGCGCAGGTCTTTGACTCCTGGCTCCGGGGGGAGGCGGTTCTTTCCCGGCGGCTCATGCTGGATGTCCGGGTGGAGCGGCAGGGCAAAACCATAAAGCGGGAGACCTGCCTGAACGACGCGGTTATCTCCGCCCTGGGAATCGCCCGGCTTATCGGCCTGGGGGTTGAGTCCCTTGGGGAGCCGGGGAGCAGCCCCATCCGCTTGGGGCATTACCGTTCCGACGGGCTTATCGTGGCCACCCCCACGGGTTCCACCGCCTACTCGGTAGCCGCCGGGGGCCCCATCCTGGACCCGGAACTGGCGGCGGTGATTATCAACCCGGTCTGCCCCTTTACCCTGTCCAACCGCCCCATGGTGGTCCCCGCCCACGAAACGGTGATCGTGGAACTGGAAAGCGAACAGCGGAGCGGCATCATCCTTACCATAGATGGTCAGGTAGAGGAGGCCCTGGAACCCCGTGACCGGATTTACATACGCCGGTCCCCACGGGACGCCCTGCTCATCGCCTCGGACCGGGAGGGGTTTTACAATGCCCTGCGCACCAAGCTCAACTGGTCCGGGGGCAAGTTGACCCTTGGTCAATCGACCCTTGGCGGGGGACCCCATGCTTGAGGAACTCAATGTCCGGAACTACGCGCTGGTGGATAACATTTCGGTTTCCTTTGAGGGGGGCCTGAATATCCTCACCGGGGAAACCGGCGCGGGAAAGTCCATTATCGTCGGGGCGCTCAGTTTTCTCCTGGGGGCCAAGACGGATAGTGCCGTGATCCGTACCGGGAGCGATGAGGCGTCGGTGTCTGCGGTGGTGTCCGTCTCACCGGATAATTCGGATGTGCTGGACTGGCTTGCGGGCCGGGATATTGCCATTGAGGACCGGCGTATCATTGTCCGGCGGAATATTAAAACATCCGGGCGTTCTTCGATATACATACAGGATGTACCGGTGAGTCGGACCGACCTGGAGCACTGTATGGGGCTCCTCTTTGACCTCCACGGCCAGCACTCCCACGAATCCCTGCTGCACAAGGAGGCCCACCGGAAATATCTGGACCGCTTTGCCGGGATTGAGGAAGAGGCCGCCGAATTCAACGGGTTATTCATGAACCTGGCGGAAAAGAAGAAGACCCTGGAAACATCCGCCGCCAATGAACGGGACCGGGACGCCCGGTTGGAGATACTCCGCTACTCTATAGAAGAGATTGACAATGCGGCGCTTAAAAGCGGGGAGAGCCGGGTTCTGGAAATGGAATCCAAGCGGCTGGCATCCTTCGAAAAGCTGGCGGGCTATACCAATGCCGCCGCCGCCGCCCTGTTTGAGGATGAGCCCTCGGTGTTGTCCCTGAGCAGGCGTATCAAGGCGTCCCTGGAGAACGCCGCAGCCATTGACGGGGACCTTGCGGCCAGGCAGCAGCGGATGGCGGATTTGTACTACGAGGCGGAGGATATGGCGGAGGAGGTCCGGGCCTACCGGGACGCGCTCCATTACGAGCCGGGGCGGCTGGAGGAGGTGGAGGAACGGCTGGCTTTGCTGTACCGGCTGCGGAAGAAGTACGGGAAGGGGGCCGATGAGGATGCCATACTCGCCTACAGGGCCGAGGCGGAAGCGGAGATTGACGCCCTTTCCAACGCCGGGGAAAACCGGGACCGGCTGGGCGCGGAGATTGCCCTTTTGGAGAAGGACCTGGTGGGCAGGGCTCAGGCCATGAGCGTAAAGCGGCGGGACGGGGCGGCTAAGCTGGGGGAACGGATAAGCGCCATCCTCAAAAGCCTGGGTATGCCCAACGCCCGGTTTGCGGTGGGGATAAATCCCCGGGGGCAGGCGGAGGGGCAGCGGACAATCGGTCCCTGGGGCGCGGAGGATGTGGAGTTCCTCATCTCCGCCAATGCCGGGGAGCCCTTGAAGGATCTGTCCCGCATCGCCTCCGGGGGGGAACTTTCCCGGGTGATGCTGGCAATCAAGACTGTGCTGGCCGGGGCGGACACCCAGGAAACCCTGGTGTTTGACGAGATCGACACCGGTATTGGGGGAGAGGTTGCCCTGGCGGTGGGGGATTACCTGAAAAAGATTGGCGGGATTAAGCAGATCTTCTGTGTGACCCACCTTGCCAGTATCGCGGTGCGGGCGGATAATCATCTCAAGGTTGAAAAGAAAACCGGGGGCGGCAGAACTACGACGGTAATTTCCGTGCTTGCCGGTGTTACGCGCCGGGGAGAAATTGCCCGGATGCTGGCGGGGGATGCCGGGGGCGCGGCGGCGCTGGCCCATGCGGATGAACTGCTGGGAAAATACAAGTAAGGGGGAAACAATGGCAAAAAGTTCCAATGATGAACAAAAAAGGTATCAGGAACGGACGAGCGGTTTTCGTGAGGCCATTGATGATATCCTCAAACGGGAAAAGGAAACCCTGTCCCTGCTCCAACAGAACAGCGAAGATGCCTCCGGAAAGCTGGTGGGCCTTGCGGAGGATATGCTTAACCTGAGTTCCAACTATATTATTTTGAGCGATGTTTCCCAGGCCATCCTGGGAACCAGGGACGAGGACCCCCTCAATGACGCCAGAAAATCCCTTGTAAGGGCGGTCACCTATATGGAAAAGGTGGTGAGTAATTATATCGACGTCCCCTTTTCGGATTACGAAGATAAGCTTGCCGGGATTGCCGACATGGGCACCGCCGAGCGGTACCGGCTTGTTCGCAAGATTGGGCTTACCATCCGGCTTTTGGAAGATGCCTTTGGGGAGAATTCCAAATGGAAGTGGGCTTTCGTAGAACTACGGGGACGTTTTTCAACGGTGGCGAAGAATATTTTGGATTTGAAAAAGGCGATGGCCAATACGGATCCCCGGTCTCCGGACTATGAACCCACGATGTATCATCTGCGGCTGGTAAAAAAACTGCTCTCCCAGTCGGCGGACCAGTACCGGGAAAAGTACGAAATATCCACCAAAAATATTGATGATCTCAAACTGGCAATTGTCTTTCTTTCGGCCCTTCGCCGCCTCGCCCTTGTTCTGGGAAACCGGGATGAAGAGGAGTTGATCAAGAAGAAACAGAGCAGTTGGGTCACCAGATTTGAAGCGGATTTAAAGAAAAAATGACGGAAGCGAAGAAACCGGCATCCCTTGGGGAATACAAAACCATCCTGCCCTACCTTGCCCGGTACCGGAGGCAATATATCCTGGGCTTCCTCTGTCTCCTCCTGGTGGACGCCGCCCAGGTCTTGATCCCCCAGTTTGTGCGCCGGGCGGTGGACCTGATTTCCCTGGGAAGTATTAATCAGGAGAACGGAGCGCTGCATCGTATTTTCCTGCTCTGCCTCGGTATGGCCGGGGCAATGCTGCTTATCGGCGCGGGGCGTTTCCTTTGGCGGTATTTTATCCACGGTTCCTCCCGGCGTATTGAAACGGAACTCCGGGGCAGACTATTCGATCACCTCCTTGTCCTCTCCTACGATTTCTACCAGGAAAACAAAATCGGCGATCTCATGGCCCGTTCCACCAACGATGTGGGGGCGGTGCGGAACGCCATCGGCATGGGGCTGGTGGCCCTGGTTGACGGCACGGTCCTTGCTGCGGCAATCCTGGTGATTATCTTTATCCAGGACGCTTCGACTGCGGCCTTTGCGGTGATCCCCCTCTTGCCCATCACCGTACTGATACTCTTCTTTGGGCACAAGGTGGGGAAGCAGTTTCAAAAAGCGCAGGAAACCTACTCCGCCATGAGCGATGCGGTCCAGGAAACCTTTTCCGGTATCCGGGTGATAAAGTCTTTTGTAAAAGAATGGTGGTTCATCAAAAAGTTTGCGGACACCAACGATGATTACCGGGACGCCAACATGGTCCTGGTCAAAACCTTCGGGATATTCTTCCCCTTCATCACCTTCCTTTCGGGCCTCACCTCCCTGATCCTCCTCCTGGTTGGAGGCCGCCGGGTGGTGGAGGGCCTTATGAGCCCCGGCGAATTGGTAGCCCTCTTCAGCTATTTTCAAATGCTTATCTGGCCCCTCATGGGCGCGGGGTTCATGGTGAACCTGATCCAGCGGGGCGCGGTGAGCCTGGGCCGGGTAAACGCGGTGCTGAACACGGCTCCCTCCATTGTTTCCCCTGCGCAGGCCTTACGCCCCGATCCCGGGGAACACACGAACGAAATTGAGATACGGAACCTGAGCTTCTCCTACGGCGAAAAGAAAGTTCTGGAGAATATTTCCGTGAACATCCCCCGGGGCGCCTGGGTGGGCATCCTGGGCCGCACCGGTTCCGGCAAATCCACCCTGCTCAAAACCCTGACCCGTATGGTTGACCCGCCGCCCGGCGCAGTATTTGTGCGCGGCGTGGATGTACGGGACTGGGACCTGGAAATGCTGCGTTCCCTGTTTGCGGTTACCCCCCAGGACAGCTACCTTTTCTCGGATTCCATACGGAACAACATCGCCTACGGCCTGGAAACCCCCGATGAATCCATCATCAAAGGGAGCGCGGAACTTGCCGCTCTGGACCGGGACCTGGCGGCCTTCAACGAGGGCTGGGACACCACCATCGGCGAGCGGGGGCTTACCCTTTCCGGCGGGCAAAAACAGCGTACCGCCATTGCCCGGGCCTTCGTCATGGATACCGAATGCCTCATCCTGGATGATGCCCTTTCTGCCGTGGACGCGGAAACGGAACAGCGGATACTCCGGGGGCTCCTGGAGGAGCGTGATAGAAAAATCAGGGCGGGCCGCAGTTTTGCAGCGGTGATCGTTTCCCACCGGGTTTCCACCCTTGCCTACACAGACTTCGTGTTGGTGCTGGACCAGGGCCGGATATCAGAATGCGGTTCTCCCCGGGAATTGCTTGACAAAGGCGGCTTCTACGCGCAGATGGCGGAACTGCAGCGCCTGGAGGATGCCCGTGGCTGATTATTTTGAAACCGAAGAAGTGGTGAAGGAATACGACGGCGCCCTGGTACGGCGTATCATGGATTACATAAAACCCTACCGCCTGCTCTGCGCCGCTATGATTATTGCCCTGGCCCTTTCCACCCTGGGGGAACTGGCCATCCCGATAATCCAGCAGCGGCTTATCGACGATGCGATCCTGGCCCGGTACCTCCAGCTTCGTCCGGCCGGGAATACGACGCTTTCCCCTGCGGCGGAGAAAGCCCTGGACCTTCTTCGTACTACCAAGCGCAGTATTGCGGTGGGAACAAACCTGCTTATCCCCCAGGATAGGGACCGTAGTATTACTGCGGTGGCGGAGGGGGAACTGCGCAGCGCAGGCATCCTGAGCGGAGACCAGTGGTATGCCTTTTATTTTACGAACGGCGATCCCGCCTTTGCGGTGATGGATGCCCACCCCGATCTTTTTCTCCGGGGCCCAGACACCGCCGCCATCAAAACGGCGGACCTCTACGCCCTCCCTGCCGGTGAAATCCGTGCGGTCCGGGGCCGGGACTTTTCCCGTATCCTCTCCGTTGTAACGCAGATGTTCATCATCCTTATCTTAGTTTTTGTGTGTACCTTTTTTCAGACCTGGACCAGTTCCCTTATCGGTCAAAAAGCCATGAAGGAGATGCGCCTCAACCTGTTCAAGAAAACCGCCTCCCAGTCCACCGCGTTTATTTCCCGGCATCCGGTGGGCAGAATCGTTACCCGGCTTACCGGGGATGTGGAAACCCTGAACGAATTTTTCACCACCGTCATGGTGGCCTTCCTCAAGGACCTTTCGGTGATGGCGGGGGTTCTCGTCACCCTGTTCCTGCTTTCCCCAAAGCTGGCCCTGGTGGTCATCCTGATCCTGCCGCTGGTAGGGTGGATCACTGCGGTGAGCCGCGTCAAGGCCCGGGACGCATTCCGTTCGCAACGGGTCGCCTCATCACGGGTGAACTCCTATCTTTCGGAACGGATCTCCGGCATACAGGTGGTGCAGCTCTTCCGGGGGGGGGAAAAGGCCGGCCGGGAATTTGCGGAACGGAATGGGGAACTCCTCCGGGCCAATCTGGGGGAGATGTTCGTCTTTGCCACCTTCCGGCCCCTGGTAGAGTTCCTGTCCACCCTAACGGTAGCGGCGGTGATCGTGGTGGGGGCCGGCATGGTCTTTAACCTTTCCCTTTCCCTGGGGGTGCTTATCGCCTTTATCACCCTGGTGGCGATGTTCTACGCCCCGGTGATGGATATTTCGGAAAAGTACACCCTCCTCCAGTCCGCCATGGCCGGTGGGGAGCGGGTCTTCAAGCTCCTGGACACGGATGAACACATTCCCGATACGGGCAGTGTTTCTGTGGAGGGGGCCATCCGGGGAGATATTGCCTTTGAGCATGTTTCGTTTTCCTACACCGGCGGGGAAATGGTATTGAAGGACCTTAGTTTCAGGGTGAATGCCGGGGAAATGATCGCCATCGTGGGGTATACCGGCGCGGGGAAAACCACTATTACGAACGTGCTTGCCCGGCTCTGGGACATTGATTCCGGGCGCATAACCCTGGACGGTATTCCCATCACCAATATTCCTCTGGGAGAACTGCGCCGTTCCGTGCTCCCCGTGTTACAGGATGTGTTCCTGTTTTCGGGGGCCGTGGCGGATAACATCAGCCTGGGGCTGCCCCTCACCACAACCCAGGTGGAGGAAGCCGCCCGTGCGGTCCATGCCCACGAATTTATTTCCCGCCTCGGCGAGGGCTACCAAACAAAACTTTCCGAGGGGGCCGCCAATATTTCTTCCGGCCAGCGGCAGCTTATCAGTTTTGCCCGGGTCATTGCCCACAATCCCGCGGTGGTGATCCTCGACGAGGCCACCAGTTCTGTTGATACCGAAACGGAGCGCCTGATCCAGTTGGGCCTCCAAAGGGTCCTGGCAAACCGCACATCCATTGTTATCGCCCACCGGCTTTCTACCATCCGCCACGCCAACCGTATCCTGGTTCTTTCCGGGGGCAAGCTGGTGGAGGAGGGGACCCACCAAGAACTGATAGCCCGGAACGGCTTATACGCGGGGCTGTACCGGCTGCAATACGATTCGCCCGGGAGTTGATGGAGTTAATCGACCGTAATCATCGCAAGAAACTGCTCGGGGTTGATGGCTGGGATTCCCGACCCGGCAAAGCCCCCCGGATCTCTGGTGATGATACAGCGCACTGCGATCCGCTCCCCGGCGGTGAACTGCACACAGTCCTCAAAATCGGCCCAGGAAAGGTCGATAGCCCGGCGGATTTCCACGCCGGTTACGGTGGCGATGTCAACGGTTTCAAGCAGCGCTTTAATCCGCTCCATAACCAGCTTTTTATCCCTGAGCTCCTTACAGGCAATATAGTAGATATCCGTCACGGCGGAGGCGGACACAAAGGCGGTGTACACCCCATGCTGAGAGCCGTCTGCAATTTTTCTGGCGTTTTGATAAAACGGCTCCCGCTGAAGTATGACGTCAAGGGCAACATTGGTGTCGAGCAATACGTTCATAGACCGTATTTGTCCTTGATGATGATGTCACGGACATCTTTGACCCGAAAGGTTTCAAATGTTAAGCCTTCAGGGAGCCAACTCGAGTCATGTTCGACCGGCTTATCCAGCACCTGCCAAACCGGGTCATTCTTCCGCTGCTCTTCCCACTCAGCCCACTGTGCCCGGGTTACCCTGGGCAAGCCTTCCTCCGCTTCCAGGGATTTTTCCGCAGGGGGGGCTTGATGTTTAAGATGACTTGCAAAATCAATAACTCTGGCCACGGCGGCGGGGGGAAGCCCCTCAATTTCCTTCAAAAGCAATTCGGCATTAGACATAGCTACCTCACTGCCTTTTACTATAGGGGGAATAACGGCATGGTACAAGGTATAAGGGGATCCCTGTGCGAAAAATGAGTGCTTGTTGATTTTTTTCCAGGCTTTTGCTATGCTTATACAATGACCAATGAGAATAATGCTGAAGTAAAAGCTGCTCTGGAGCGATTGGAGGGGTAATAACATGATGCAGTTCCTTATAGGGCTTGGTCTCGTCGCTTTTGGTATACTCCTGTCATTGCTTGCGCATCGGCAGCCGAAAATCGGCAAAAGGCAGTGAGTACCCCAAGGGAGAAGGCCCATGGCCCGTGAACAGATAGCGCCTACCAAAAGCAATCTTCTGCGGGTCAAGGAACGGCTCGTCACCGCCGAGGAGGGCTATGACCTGCTGGAGCAGAAGCGGGAAATCCTGGTGATGGAGCTGATGCGGAAGGTGGAGCAGGTGAAGATCCTGGAACGGGATATGGACCGCCGGCTGGAGACCGCCTATCCCTGCCTGAAGCGGATGCTGGTGGTGGTAGGCCGGGAACGGGCGGACCGGCTCTCCCGGAGTATCAGGTACCGGTATGATATCCGGGAAAAACGGGTCGCCGCAGCGGGAATGAACCTTCCCAGCCTGGAAGTGCAGCTTCCCGAGGCGGAATTGAAGTATTCCCCGGCGAATTCGTTTGCAGAATGTGATGAAACCGTGCTAGAATTCTTTGACTTGCTCAAGATTCTCACGGAGCTGGCGGCGGTCAGGACCATTGCCTGGCGTTTGGCCCGGGAGGTCCGTAAAACCCAGCGGCGGGTCAATGCCCTGGAAAAAATGGTGATCCCCACCGCACGGGACACCAGAAAATATATTGAGGCGGCGCTTGAGGAAAAGGATCGGGATGCCTTTTTCTCAAGCAAGCTCTTAAAAAGGAAGGCCGGCAAGGAATGACAAAGCCATTGCTCTCCAATCTCATCGTCGCTATCTCAGGTTCGGATGCGTCCATACTGGCGGCGAAGTACGCAATCATCATGGCAAAACAGTACCGGTGCCGCCTTTGCGCGGTCTATGTGGTGGATACCGCCACCATCCGGCAGCTCGCCCTCAGCAAGATCTTCATCCAGGAGGAAAGCCTGGATTATGAGCGGAGCCTGGAGACGAACGGGGAACGGTACCTGTCCTTTGTGGAGGAACTGGCCCGGGCCAAGGGGGTCAAGATCGATCGGGTGATCCGTAAGGGCGCGGTCTATACGGAGATCCTCGCCGTGGCGGATGAGAAAAAGGCGGACCTCATCATTTTAGGGGGCTGGGAAAAGGACCGGAACCCCCGGGACATCATCTCCCATTCCCACCGGGAAATCATGGTCAGCGCCAAATGCTCGGTGTATCTGGTCAAGGAACCGCTGGTGGACCAGCTCTACAAACAGGCATAAAACATGAGAGTCGTGGTTATCGCGGTACCGGCGCGGCGGTCGCCTATCCCTCCCTATGTGACGGCCCTGGCTAAGGGCATGGAAGCCATGGGCCACCGGGCGGATGTGCTGGACGCCTGGACCGGGGACGGCTCCCGCCTGCCTGCCTATGAGTATATTGCCGTATGCGCCGAAGCGGTGTCCCTGTTCGGTGGAAAAATGCCCGAAGCCCTCCATAGAATACTTGCCTCGGGAAACCTCACGGGGAAAAAAAGCGCCGCCTTTCTGAAGAAAACCGGCCCCTTTACCACAAAGGCGATGAGCAGCCTGATGCGGGGCATGGAAAAAGAGGGCATGTACATCAACTGGAGCGATATCATCCTCTCCGCCGAACAGGCGGAAGCCCTGGGGAAGCGGATTGGATAACTATTACTCACTGCTGGGGGTGCAGCATACCGCCTCGTTCCCGGAAATAAAGAAGGCGTTCCGGGAAAAGGCGAAGCGGGTCCACCCGGATATTGCGGGACCGAAGGCCTTAGAGGAGATGCGGCGGCTGATCAACGCCTACGAGGTGTTGACCGACACAAACCGGCGCAGCGAATATGACCAGGTTTACGGGCGCTTCGTGGGGACCTACCACTTCGATTACCGGACCTTTCTCCGGGAACAGCCGGAGGATGGCGCGTCCCAGGCCAAGCTGATTTTTTTCGAGCTGCTCCATCGGGAATATGAGGCGGCCGTGACGATTTGGGAGGAGCAGGGCGGGCTGGACTTTCCCCTGGAACGGTACCTTGAACGGGAAGACTGGATGGACTGCGCTTTCATTCTGGCGGAGGAATTGGAGAAGCGGCAGCGGTATTACGAGGCCTTCATGCTCCTTGCCGCCCTGGTCCGGGAGGAGCGTCGGCGGCCCTATTTCCGCCACTTCATGCCCGATGTGGAAAACTTCCTTAAGGAACTGGTCCGTCTGCGGCTAAAAACGGCGGTGGACGCCGAAACCTACCTGGAATGTATGACGGTACTCCTTGACCTGCGCTTCCCCCCCAAAGACGAGGCCCGGTGGATGGGTTCCATGGCGGAAACCCTGGCCGGTATGGGGGACCTGCACACCGCCCGAACTTTCTTCCGGGAAGCCCTCCGCCGGGACCCCTGCCTGTCCAAAGCGGTGCGGCTCCGGCGAAAATTAGCAGACCTACCGTCTGACGGGTAAGCCGGTTAAGGAACAATCATGATTAGGTTGAAAAACGAAAAGCAAATGACCGGGATACGAACATCCTGCAAACTCCTCAGTACCATGTATAAGGAACTGCTGCCCCTGGTAAAAGTCGGGGTAGAAACCCTGGAAATTGACCGCTGGGTCCGGGCCTGGATAAAAAAGGTAGGGGGGAAGCCGGTCTTTCTGGGCTACGGGCCAAAGAAGAACCCTTTTCCCGCCGCCATCTGCATTTCCATTAACGAAGAGGTCATCCACGGCATCCCCTCTAAGCGGAAGCTTGCAAACGGGGATCTGGTATCCCTTGACTGTGGCATCAACCTGGAGGGCTTTATCAGCGACCAGGCGGTGACCGTAGAGGTGGGGAAGGTGAGCGAGGCCGCCCATGCCCTAAACGTGGCCACCCGGGAGTGCCTTTACAAGGGAATCGCGGCGGTAAAGGCGGGGGACCGGCTGCTGCAGATTGCCCGGGCGGTGCAGGGTCATGCCGTGGAACGGGGCTACGGCGTGGTGGAGGATTTCTGCGGCCACGGAGTAGGGCTGGCCCTTCACGAAGACCCGCAAGTACCGAACTATCCCCACGGACCCAACCCGCGGATGGGCGGCGGCATGGTTATCGCCATTGAGCCGATGATCAACCAGGGGACCGGGGATGTAGAAATCCTTGAAGATGGCTGGACCGTGGTAACCGCAGACGGCAAACTATCATCCCATTGGGAGCATACTATCGCCATTTTCAGCGACCATACGGAAATACTGACGGAGTAGGCTTGTACCCATAGGATTGATAAGATAATATAGTTACATATATCAGCATCATGGCTCCGTATGACCCGTAGATTTGCTTGGTAATGCTAAGGGATAAGGGTGGCGATATGGCGGTTAAGAAGTCGGAAATCTACAGTTCCCTCTGGGAAGGCTGCGATGAGCTGCGGGGGAGCATGGACGCAAGCCAGTACAAGGATTATGTGCTGGTTCTTCTCTTTATGAAGTACGTTTCCGACAAAAAAGACCCCAGGGTGGAACTTAAAAAGGGCTCCACCTTCCAGGATATGCTTGCATACCGGGGAAAAGCCAACATCGGCGAGGCCATAAACACCATAATTGGGGCTTTTGCCAAAAATAACGGCCTTACGGGCATCATAACTGAGGCTGATTTTGATGATAGTTCCAAACTGGGGAGCGGTAAAGAGAAGATAGACCTTCTAACGAACCTCCTCAACATCTTCAACAAGGATGAACTGGACTTTAGCCGTAACCGAGCTGATGGAGACGACCTTTTAGGCGACGCCTACGAGTACCTTATGCGCCACTTTGCTACCGAAAGCGGCAAGAGCAAGGGGCAGTTCTACACCCCATCGGAAGTCTCCCGCGTCATGGCTGAATTAATCGGTATAAGCGGCTCAAAAACCAACGACATCACCATCTATGACCCGACCTGCGGGTCAGGCTCCCTGCTTCTTAAAGCCGCCGATGCTGCTCCTAACCCGCGCAAGGTAGCCATCTATGGGCAGGAAAACGACAACGCTACCCGCGCCCTGGCGGTGATGAATATGTGGCTCCACAATTTTTCCGATGCCGAAATTGAGCAGGGCAACACCCTTGCTTCCCCGCAGTTTAAGGACGAAAAAACAGGGGGGCTTAAAACTTTCAACTATGCCGTTAGTAATCCGCCCTTTAGTTACAAACGCTGGATGAACGGCATTGACCCTGAAAATGACATCTATAAACGCTTTGAGGGCTATTCAATTCCGCCCCAAAAAAACGGCGATTATGCGTTTCTCCTGCACCTGGTCAAATCCCTCAAGTCCAACGGAAAGGGTTGTATCGTCATGCCCTTGGGTGTCCTTTTCCGGGGGAACGCCGAGGCTGAGATACGCCGCAAGCTTATTGAGCGGGGTTATATCAAGGCTATAATCGGTCTCCCTGCTAACTTGTTTTTCGGGACCGGCATCGCGGCCAGCCTTATCGTTATTGAAAAAGAGGACGCCGATGTCCGCAAGAATATCTTTATGATTGATGCAAGCCACGGCTTTATAAAGGACGGTAATAAAAACCGCCTGCGGGAACAGGACATTCATAAAATTGTAGATGCCTTTAAGGGTTTCATCGAAATACCCAAGTATTCCCGCATTGTGCCCATCAGCGAAATTGCGGACAAGAAAAACGACTACAACCTGAATATTCCCCGCTATATCGACAGCCAGGAGCAGGAAGATGTCCAAAATATTCAAGCCCATATTTCAGGCGGTATCCCAATCGCTGATATTGAAGATTTATCACCATACTGGAAGGTTTTTCCGGGGTTAAGAAATACCTTGTTTGAGCTAATAAAAAACAGCGGTAATGATACGCCAAGGCTGCGTATAAAAGCGGCAACAGATGGCATTAAGGACGCCATCTTTACCCATGACGAGTTCAAAGCCCATATTAAAAAGATGTCCTCTGTGTTTGCCGCGTGGCAAAAAGAAACCGCCGCCTACGTCAAGGCTCTGAATAAGGGTATGCGGCCAAAGGCCGAAATAAAAATTATCGGTGAAAAGCTGCTTGCCGCATACCATAACAAGCCGCTCTGCGATAAATACACCATATATCAGCACCTTATGGATTATTGGACCCTTACCATGCAGGATGATTTTTATGAAATCAGCGAAGATGGATGGAAAGCGGGTAAAGACCTCAAGCGGCTGGAAAAGAAAACCAAAAAAGGCTCAACAGGTATTCCGGGCATTGAAGGCTTAGAGGGCCGTTTGATACCTCCCGCACTTATCGTAAGTGAATATTTTTCGAAAGAGCAGAAAGCCATTGATGATTTAACCATACAGGTTGAAAGCCTTGAATCGGAAATGGAAACATTGGCCGATGAACACGGTGGAGAGGACGGTCTCTTGTCCAATGCCGTAGACGAAAAGGGTAAAATTACGAAAAAGACCCTTGCCAAAGCCATAAAAGACCTTGGGAAAAAAGAGAAGAACAATGCCGATGAATGGGATATGCTTGAACAGTATAAAAAACTTTTGGAAGGTAAGGCAGCTAAAGAAGATGCGATTGGCAGCCTAGAAGCAGAACTGGAGGCAAAGGTAATTTCTCAATACACCAAACTGACGGTTGAAGATATAAAAACCATCGTGGTAGATAAAAAATGGCTTGCTTCCATGCGGGCGAATATCCAAAAGGAAACGGACAATATAAGCAGCCGCCTTACCACCAGAATTAAGGGGCTTGCCGAGCGCTACGCTGAACCTTTACCGGAGATAGAGAAAAAAGTTGAAGAACTGGAACGCAAAGTAAAAAACCATTTGAAAAAAATGGGTATCGAATATTAGGAGGGATACTATGTTATTAACATTTCAGGGGTATTTTAATAAAGGGGAATTCATTTCTGATCAGAAAATGGCAATACCGGAAAGGAAAAAAGCAATCGTAACAATATTGGACGAGGACATAAATCAAGGCCAGACAATTAAAGAAAAGATGTCTGCTTTGCAGAACATCAATAAGCTTATTGATACGGCGAACGATGAAGAAGAACTTCCTGATTTATTGAAGCAAAGTTGTGCAGAAAGGCTTGCAAACATGGAGTCGTTGTTTGGTATTTTGCCAAATACAATTACCGACAAGGAAATTAAAGAGGAAAGGTTAAAAAGATATGAATTTGATGCTTGATACCAATGTCATTATTGATGCAGTTGCAGAACGTCAGCCTTTCGATGTAACTGCAAAAAACATTTTAAGATTGTTTGCAGCTCAAAGTTTTAATTGTGCTATTACAGCCAGTACCGCAAGTGATATTTATTATATCACGAATAAATATATAAAAGATAATGATGAAGTCATTTCTAAACTAAAATGGCTTTTCACTGTTTTGGATATTGCTTCAGTTGATAAAGCTGATTGTATTAACGCCTTTGATACCGGAATAGTCGATTACGAAGATTCATTACTTACAATTTGTGCAAAGAAGTGGAAAGCCAATTACATTATCACCCGCAATATAAAAGACTTTACCAATTCTTCTATCCCTGCTTTAACACCGGATGATTTTTTGGGAAGATGGAAGGCGAATTAAGCGTGGATGTTAGAAGCGGCTACAAGCAAACAGAAATTGGCCTCATCCCGGAAGATTGGGATGTTGTTCCTCTAATTTCTCTTTCAAATGGCGGATTACAAAACGGTGTTTTTTTTGAAGTATGCCGTAAAGGTATTGGATTGAAAATGATTAATGTAGGAGATTTATATAATTCGTCTCCTGTAGACAATAATCACTTAGAGTTGTTTAATGCAACAAAAGATGAAATATTACGATATGGCGTTAATGATGGTGATTTATTTTTCACACGTTCTTCTATTGTTCCAAATGGAATAGCTTTTTGTAATTGGTATAAAAAAAATATAGATGAAATTGTGCTATTCGATAGTCATGTAATTCGATTCAAAACAGATAAAACAAAAGTTAATCCGATGTTTTTATATGCACAATGTATGTCTCCATTTGCACGGAAGCATCTAATTTTAAGTGCAAAAACGTCTACCATGACTACTATTGATCAATCTACACTCGGGAACTGCCCAATACTATTGCCACCTT
>BNUW01000042.1 GCA_025997655.1 Spirochaetia bacterium | reverse complement strand
CCCGATGCAAAACAGCTTGCAGCCGAACCGCATATTTGTACTCAATATGCCCGCTTGTTAATATGTTTTCTATCAAAATTTTGTCGTCTGCAACTAGTGCAGGAACTAATGCTTTAGCCATGAACATAGTATATTTACTATTCACATGTTTGTCAATTACATTACATTAGGTTCATTGGAAGGGAAAATGACGGTAAAATTTGCGGCCGATTTTTCAATGACTGATGAAGAGTTACTGAATTTATGAAATATCTGGTTGATACTCATATATTATTATGGTCATTTTTGGATACTAATAAATTACCCAAAAACATATGCTCAATTTTGTTGGACGAAAATAATGAAATATATTATAGTCCAATAAATTTATGGGAAATATCTATAAAATATGGATTAAAAAAATTGTATTTGAACGGTGGTACACTTGATGATTTTTTTGAAGAATTAGACAATAGCTATTACCTATGCAAAAGAATAGATAATATAGATATAATAACAAATTACCTATTCACCATAAAGACCCATTTGCTAGATTTTTAATATGGGAGGCAATAAGGAATGATTTTATTTTAATAAGTGTGGATGATAATATAAAATTATATAAAAAAGATGGATTAAAAGTAGTTGATTAAAACCAAATGTACTTCGCATAACGAGGCTGTAGGAGTGCGACACGAAGTCGCTTGAATAGCTGACCAAGATATGGAAAAGGAGGTAAAAGAAAAAGTCTACCCCTTCCATTTGGGGTAATGCTACCCGCCGGTGCGTGTCCGGTAACAGACAGGTGCTATCGGACCTTTGGTCCGCGCGGTGGGGACAACGCGGTAAACGGATACCCCCATTCCGGTAACGTCGGACTAAAGTCCGCAGCATAAATAATGCACTATGAACAGATTAATCGAATTGCCGTAAGGCCCGTTACCTCGAAAAAGCGAAAGGGGAGTGAAACGCTTTGACTAAAAAGTGAGGGTTCGTATTCATCCTTTTCCTACGGGATGGATAAAATGGACAAGCAGCCCCGGGCTATAGGCAGGTTCTACCGTGTATTGAATTGGTAGGCAAGCGGAACGTGGTAAACCCGATGTATGCTTTACATTTGTCATTTCACACATCTCCTTTTTCTTGATAAGAATTCATATTTTTATCAACAAAATCTTTCACTTTAACTCCTTGCCACCAAAATAATACCAAAATACACAATAATGATGCCAACAATCCTCACCGCCGAAATCTGCTCGTGGAGTAATAACACACCCATTATTGTCACAAAAATATACCCTAAACTTGAAAACGCATAGGCGTAACTTACTTCAACCTTTGACAATACAATTATCCAGATGAGTATGCTCACGCCATAACATAAAAATGAAATCCATAGAAATATATTGCCTAAAAGTTGGGGCAAATATGATATAAAGTTTTTTTCTTCAATGTTTATTTCACCGATTTGCATCATTGCTTTGCGCATGATGATCTGCGCGCCCGCGTTTAACGAAACACTGGTAAGAATGAGAACTACATTTTTCATTTAACGATCCCGGCCAAATTGACAATAAATAATGCTGATGCGATATAAACTAAAACCAAACCAATAAGAATTTTATCGTGAAATAATACCGTGGTTGGGTCGCCATCGGAATCTGCCTCCACGCTTAAACTGTATTTGAGAAGCAATACCACCACAAGCGGTATGGTAAACACAAATGCGTTTGAGTGAAAACGCGCTACCGTTACGGCATCTATACTCCATAGGGAGTAAAACACAATACATAAGGTTTGGCAGACATACATATTTTTATCGAGAAAATTGTATGTATAGACTTTTGTTACCCCCCGCACATTTCCTTTAATCCGCTAAAAGCGGCGTAATACCCTCTGCATGTATGAAAATTCATACATTGATTGCCGTAATAACCGCCTAAATAACCTCTTTTCGGCTAAAGACAATTATCTGTTTGCTAAGACAATTATCTATATGCTTATTCACTTTGTACGGCTAATAGCATACTAAATTATCTAAGGGGCTATCTTTTATGGATGAAGGGGATTTACGGCGTATTTTAAGCACAAATTTAGAAAGATATCGCAATTTCCGCAAATTTTCACAGACTGAATTGGCGGAAAAGCTGGATATTTCTATCCCTTTTTTAAGTGATATTGAAAACGGGAAAAAATGGGTTTCGCCCCGTACATTGGCAAAAATGGCCGATGTCTTTAATCTTGAAGCCTATGAACTGCTGCGTCCGGCAGAGACCATCCCGGATGATGCGATAAATATCATTGAAAAATACACCGCCGATATGTATACCACCTTCGGGCAATCCTTGGAGGAGCTTCATAATAGATACATTTCTGATTTAAACAATAAAAAAAATGACGTTCTTCCTTTGGACGATCCATTGTCATGTATTTGTTTGGCGGGTATTATAGAAGGTACTGAAAGAGGATAGTAATGCAATTTAGGTCTACCCGGTCACTTGGACTAAAGTCCGCCGGACTCCGGTCCGCCGATACAGCCACGGTTTCCTTTAAGGACGCGATCCTTAACTGCCTGCCGGCCAACGGCGGGCTCTATGTTCCCGACTCAGTAGTAGATATGCGGCAGTATATCCTCTATATGGATTCCGCAACCAGCTATCCGGAACTGGTCGCCACCGTGGCTCCGGCTCTGCTCCAGGGGGAACTGAACCCCTTTTCCGCCGCCAGGGTTGCGGAAAGCGCCTTTGATTTTGAACCCCAGTTGAAGCAACTGGATGATACCCTTTCCGTCCTAACCCTCTGCAACGGACCTACCGGGGTCTTTAAGGATTACGGCATTGCCTTTTTGGCGGCGGTCATGGAGGAACTCCTCGGCAGTACCAGTCGTGCCATGATCCTCTCCGCAGCCAGGGGGGATACGGGGGTCAGCATAGCCCATGCGTTTTCCCGGCGCCGGGGGATGGTTCCGGTTATCATCTATCCCTCCGGCCCGGTCCGGGGCCTGGACCCCAATGTCATCTCCATCCAGATTACGGGCGCCTTTGACGACTGCCAGCGCCTTATCGTTGAGGCAATAAACGACCGGCCCTTTGCGGAGCGCTACGGGATTACCAGTGGAAACGCAATCAACCCGGGCCGGCTGCTGCCCCAGGTGTTCTATTACTTTTATGCCTTTATCAAGCTGAAAAAAATCCTCACCGGGGAACTGGTTTTTAGCGTACCCTCGGGGAATTTCGGCAATCTGATCGCCGGGCTCTATGCCTGGAAAATGGGAATGCCCGTGAACGGGTTTATCGCCGCCATGAACGCCAATAATGCCTTTGGGGACTATGTGAAAGGGAAGGAATTTAAGCCGGGGAAGCTTATCCAGACCAATTCGCCGGCCATGGATGTGAGCGTTCCCTCAAACTACGAACGGCTGGCGTCTTTTTATGCGGAAGCCCCGGCGGTAATGCGGCACATGGTGTACCCCGATGCGATTGACGACCAGGCAACCCTGGCAGCCATGGAAGAGGCCTGGAAAAGCTACGGTATCCTGCTGGACCCCCACAGCGCCGTAGCCTTTGCCGCCGCCCGGCGTATGTCCCGGACTGCCGGGTTTAACGGCCATGTGGTGGTCCTTGCCACGGGGCACCCGGCGAAATATGCCGAACTGGTTGCCCAGACTACCGGCCAGCAGGTTCCTATCCCGGCGGCGTTTACCAACCTTTGGAAAAGGACCGATCCTATGGCAACGATTTCTCCCGAACTTGATGCCCTGGAAGGGGCAATCGCGAGCTGTTTGTAGCTTACCGGATCACCGCTTCTGTTGCGGCAATTCCTTCTATAGTATAGACCCGGTTGTGATTATAGGGGTCCAGGATGCGCTCTCCGCGGTGGAAAAACACGTAGTGATAGGTTCCCGGAGGAAGGGGCAGCGTGAGGGAATAGGAGCCCGGCTTTGTTTCCCGCAGTTCATACATGAAGGGGTCCCATCCGTTAAAGGAGCCCGCCACGGTGACGGTTTCTCCGGAGGGGGCCTGGTAATTGAAAGTGAGGGTACCCGGAGGGCCGTCAAAGGCGGTGGGGACCTTCTTGAATTCGGGCATCACCACCATTGAACGGACTATGCCGGATTTCTGATCGATACGATACTGAGGGTTCAGCGGGTCTGTAGTCCACAGGCCGTCAATAACCAGGCGGTATTCCAGTTCCCGAATCTCCGGGGGCGCCGTTTTGAGGACATAAAAGAGTATCCCTGAATCCCGGTATCGATCCGTTTCTATCTTGCTTTTTTCTTCCTTCGGGGTCAATTCATCCTTAGCTTTCAGCATTTTTTCAAACCAATAGACCTTTTTAAAGCCCTCATGGGCAAAAGAAATGCCCACCCGCCGGTAGGTGGAGGGTGCGGTAAAAATCACCCCGTCTTCAAAAACATCGGGCGCGCCGGGAAGCCGGATATTCAGCAGGTGACTGATATATTGGTAAGATTCTGTATCTATAGCTTCGATATTGCCGATACTAACAATAAGGAGCATCAGAATTATGATCTTTTTCATATCGTATTTACAATTATCGGCTGATGTTTCAATATCTTAATCAAGAGGGGACCCCTAGGCTGAAGTCTTACGCTGATTTTCAGCCCGGTTGAGTACACATGCCGTCGTTGGAGCAACTGAAAAACTTTAAAGCCTCTTTTGGCGCCATCGCCGACGAAGCCATGGTTCTGGCTCAATTGGAACAGCCCCCGGACGATCTGCCCCTTCCGAATTCCGAACCGGTTGCGCCGCCCCCCCCCCAAGAGCCGGCATTCCCGGAGGACCTTGATCCCGGCATTGATCTGGATGTCGGCACATCCCCGGAAGAATCCGCGGTGGAATCGGGGTTGGACTTTGATTTTGCCGATCTGCTGGGCAGCGGCCCCGATAATTTAACCCCACCTCCGGCCGCCGAAACCGCCCTTGAAGAGGCCCTTTCTGCGGATGCCATTTCCGCTGAGGCCGCAGCCCCCCCATTGGATATTCCCGATGTCAGTTTTGATGATGATTTTTCCGGCCTTGGTGACAGCGTCGCCGAAACAGCCGTTCCCGGTGGGGCCGATAGTGAAGCCCCTGCGGATAATGCCGACGCCGATTTGGACTTCTCCGATTTGGGGGAAGATCTCCCCGACTTTGGATTCTCATCAGATGAACCAGAGACTATTCCCGTGGATAATGCCGGCATCGATTTGGACTTCCCCGATCTAAACGCCGATTCCCCGGAGGCTGCTCCCGGTGCAACTGGCGGTGAAGCCCCCGCAGATAGTGCCGGCGCTGATTTGGACTTCTCCGATCTGGGGGAAAATCTCCCCGACTTTGGATTCTCATCAGATGAACCAGAGACTATTCCCGTGGATAATGCCGGCATCAATTTGGACTTCCCCGATCTAAACGCCGATTCCCCGGAGGCTGCTCCCGGTGCAACTGACGGTAAAGCCCCTGCGGATAATGTCGGCGCTGATTTGGACTTCCCCGATTTGGGGGAAGATCTCCCCGATTTTGGATTCTCATCAGGTGAACCAGAGACTGTTCCCGTGGATAGTGCCGGCATCGATTTGGACATCCCCGATCTAAACGCCGATTCCCCGGAGGCTGCTCCCGGTGCAACTGACGGTAAAGCCCCCGCGGATAATGCCGGCGCTGATTTGGACTTCCCCGATCTGGGGGAAGATCTCCCCGACTTTGGATTCTCATCAGATGAACCAGAGACTATTCCCGTGGATAATGCCGGCATCAATTTGGACTTCCCCGATCTAAACGCCGATTCCCCGGAGGTTGCTCCCGGTGCAACTGACGGTAAAGCCCCTGAACCCTCAACCGAAGGTTCCCCTCTTGAACCCTCAACCGAAGGTTCCCCTCTTGATACTGATGATAATTCCGGCGCCATGGACGCTCTATTAGGCGGTTTTGCCGATGAAATCGAGGCGGCATCCCCTGAACCGGTCACCGAAGAGGATTTTGGGGACGCTTTCCCCGATATAGCGGATATAAACCTGGAAGAAGGCGGCGGTGACGAAGGGGAATTCCCGGTCCCGGATTTAGGGGTGGATATTTCGCCTGAAGGCGTACCTGGAGAAGGTGCTTTCCCGGAAGGAGCTCTTACCGAAGGCGCCGTTGAAGGTGATCCCTTCGAGGGTTTCAGCCCCGATGGAGGGGACGCCGGTCTTAGCGGTGGTGATGGGACGGGGACTGCCGATGAGGGTATTCCCGATATGGATTTTGCCCTGCCCGGCCTTGATGAGGTATTGGGGGGCAATGCCCCCGGCGGGGAAACGGGCGCCGCCCCTGCCGTTGATTTTGCCGCCGAGGCGTTTATGCCTGAAGTTACGGCCTCAGATGTGTCCGACGAGGCGGTGGAAGAAATCAGCCTAAGCGAGGGTGACTTTGACCGGCTTCGGGAAACCATCGCCGGCTATCCCCTGAATTTACGGATCGCCGTTGAAGAGATAATCGCCGAGCAGGTCATCGCGCCGAATCTCATGTCCTCCCTGATTAAGCTGCTGGTCCGGGGCGGGTCCCCCAGGGAAGCGGCTTCCCTGGCGGGGAAAATTCTGAATCGATCCATCCCTGTTCCCCGGGGTTTTGAAAAGAAAACCGGTGAAGATTTAGAGCAGGAGCAGGCCAGTTTTCCCTATGTTTTTACTCATAAGTTTCTGCCGGTACTGCGGCTGTTCCTGGTTATTGCCATCCTGGCGGCTTCGGTGTTCTACCTGGGATATACCTTCATTTATACCCCCCTGCGTGCAAATTCGATATACAAACAGGGGTATGAGCTTATCCCCACCGGAGCGTATGCCCAGGCAAACGAGCGTTTTAACCGGGCTTTCCAGCGTCACCGGCAAAAGAATTGGTTCTACAAGTACGCCGAAGCTTTCCGGGATGAGCGGCAGTACATCTATGCAGAGGAAAAGTACGATCAGCTCCTGACCCATTATCCCGGTGATAAGAAGGGCGCCCTGGACTATGCCAATATGGAAACCTACTATCTGCGGAACTACGACAAGGCGAATCGTATCATCCGCCGGAATATCCTTGAACTCTCTGCTGATGATAGAGAAGGCCTCCTGGCCCTGGGTGATAACAACCTGCTCTGGGGTGAGCAGTCCGAAGCCGAAGCCAAGGCCGCCGCTGCCCGCCGGCAGGAAGAAATCCGGCTCCGGGCAGAAGCTGAAAAGACCGTCCATTATGAAGATGCCCGCAGCGCCTACGCCCGGCTTTTGGAGGTCTATGGGTGGCAGGACCCCATTGTTGAACGGATGCTGCGGTATTTCATCCGGGTGGATAATCTGGGTGAGGTCCTCCCGCTGCAGCAGTACTTTATGTCCGATCCCAAGCGCCGGAAAATTTCCGCAATCACCCTTGCCGACCTGGGGGGCTACCTGCTGGATAAGCGGTTTGAGGAAGTCCGGGGCGTTCCCGACGAGCATATCGGTCAGATTGGGGGTATCCGGGACATCCTGCTCCGGGCGGTACAGGCCTCACCCCGTCTGCCGGAAGCCCATTATCACCTGGCCCGGTACTACAATCATTTTGGCAGCAGCGTGGAAGAACGGCAGACCCTGGAAATAGCCGTGCGTGCCTTTGACGCCGCCCCGGAGGAATCCGCCCGGCGTACCGGTTACCGCCTGAGCGCCCAGTGCCGCATGGGAGAGATACTCATCAACAGCCGGGAATTTTTCGCCGCCGAAGAACAGCTTATCAAGGGTATCGGTATATACGAGGATGCCCTGGACCGCCGCTTCCTCACCCCCGATCCCCAATTCGGCAAGCTCTACGCAGACCTGGGGGACCTGGAGTACTTCACCAGATCAGGGAACATGCCCCAGGCCGTAGAGTACTACCTAAAGGCCGAACAGAACGGCTGGTCCCCGCCGGAGATGCAGTACCGCATCGGCTCGGCCTATTACCAGCAGGGACAATGGGCGCCCGCTCTTGACCGGTTCTTCGCGGTTTCCTCGGCAATACCCCCAAATCGCCGGCTCCTCAACGCCCTGGGAAACGTCTCTTACCTGCGGGGCAATTACTTTGCGGCCCAGGGCTACTACAACCGCCTCCTGGACATCCTGGACTCCGAACGCGCCCGGTTCCCCGTGCTCATGCCCAATGACCGGCCGGAACACCTGGAACTGGTAGAACGGATGATGGTAGCCCGGAACAATCTGGCGGTCGCCCTTGAAGCCCTGACCAAAGCTACAGGCAACCGCAGCTACCGTTCCCGCGCCCTGGGCCTCTACACCGAATCCGCCCGCGCCTGGGACTCCCTGACCCGTAACCCCACCTCCATGATCCGCGCCGGCGCCGGTGACTTTTCCTCCCCCGGCATGAACCTGGCCTTCCTGAACTCCCGGAACACCCTTTACCCCGAACCGGGTTACGAACCCCATCTCTACATTCAGATTGACAAGGACGTGCTGGAACCCTCCGCCTGGGAGGAACTGGTCCCCGGGGATTTCCGGCTCACCGAGGTGCTTGAACCGTATCTGCCGCGGTAAATGCGTTGACACGGGGGAATCAAGGTGGTAAGATAGAAAAATCACGGACGAAAGCCGTGGTTTGGGCGATTAACTCAGTGGGAGAGTGCTACCTTCACACGGTAGAAGTCACTAGTTCAAATCTAGTATCGCCCATATCGTAATTCTTTGTTTTATATAGAATTAGCTACCGGACCACCGGCGCTAAAAACACTTTTTGAAGCGAGTGCATAACGAATGACACCCGCGAAGGAGTTTTTATGCGTTTTTCGGTGTCCATCGGCCATGCCGACTATTCAAGGGAATGAGCCAAGCGGCCATAGCAAGGGCCATAGGGATGACCCCCTCCAACTTTAACCAGAAAATAAAACGGGACACCTTCACGCGGGAAGAACTGGAAAAAATCGCCGCTTCCCTGGGGGCAGTTTACAACTCGTTTTTTTCCTTCCCCGATGGTACGAAAATCGGGGACATGCCGGAGGCCAAGCTATGACTGCCCCAGAGGGCACCCAATATGTAGGTCCGGCACTTAAAATGCGGGATACCGGGGAGGGGAAATATGACAAACCCTCTCCGCGCCTCACCACGGCCCGCTATAACGCTCCTGAGGGCTATTTTAGGGAGGTCACTGACCAGCCCCGGACATAGACATTCCCTTTCACCTTTTGGATAAGCTTTTTCTAAAAACGAACCCTATTTATAGTGTCAGCAGAATAAGCTGATACACCCCATACCGGCAGGATAAACGCATAGAAATTAAAAAAGAAGAAAATTTAACCACGAAGGACACAAAGAACACGAAGGAAGAGGGAAAAAAGATGGTTTCGAGCGTTATTCTCTAACTTTTCTTCCCTTTGTGTCCTTCGTGTCCCGGAACCCCTGGGTTCCTTTGTGGTTTTTTAAGAATTTGTATCATCAGACATTGATTTCAAAGTCTATGCGTTTATCCTGCCATACCGGGGCGGTCATTTTACAAAAAGGCGGGTTTAGGTTATTATGAAATTTGAATGGTATTCCGAAAAGGAACGGATTAATATTGAGAAGCATGGAATTGACCTTGGGATGGTCAAAGAGGTATTTGATGATCCATTCCATGCAGAGCAGTATGATGAAACCCATAGCGGGTTAGAGGACAGGTGGCAAGTCCTGGGAAGATCTGGGGATGTGCTATTTGTGGTATATACGGAACGCGGCGAAACATGCCGCATTATAACCGCTAGGGAGGCGGAGCCGGAGGAGCGGCGTATTTATTATGGCGAAAGCAGTAAAGGAAACTGGTTTATCCCCTGAACAGGTGGAACGCATAAAAGCGGTGCAGAAAAGACACGCTGCCGTTGATCCGGGGTGCGAGAAATTAACCCCGGAAGAATTCATAAACTGGCACCCCGTAGGCGGTATAAGCTGGGAAGAACGCGCCCGGAGAATGAAGGCGGCGGGAGTAGTGGACCCAGATGCGGTTCCCCTGGAGTTAGCAACCGTCAAATGAAAACGATAGAGGAATACATGAACGATCCCCGGATTCTCAATGATCCCTTCATGGAGGATGGACCGATAAGGGAAATCCATGCGGCCCGGCTCATGCTCCAGGATGAAACGGCGGGAATGACGATCCAGGAAAAATGCGACTGTCTCAATAACAAGGCGCGGGAATCACTTGTCCGGCATGGGATAACCCCCGAGTTTGTTAATCTTTCCGGTGAAGGCAAAATCCATCTCAGGGCACCGGTGGAAGCATAAAAGGCCCAGCGTGAAAACCATACAGAAATACCTGAAGTATCCCCGGAAACCATCCGGGAGATACACCGCCCCGACCGGGGCGCCATTACACACACAAAGGAGAAACTATGTATATAAATGCCTACTGTCTTAAACAATGAAAAGGCGTCTATCGTACTTCATACCGCCCTTACCTGGCTTACCCCTGACAAGTGGACCGCAGAGGAGAAGGCGGAGATCAAGGAAACCATGGCCTTTCTTGATGGCAAAGCCCCCCACCTTCCCGGACACCTGACCGATAGCGAATTCTTGGCTCAGTGCATAAACCAGGAACATGAAAAAACGGAGCTGCTATATGCGGAAATGAAAGCAACCTACCCCGCCAAGCTGAAAGCTGCCAAGGCAGAGGACGCCGTCCGCGCCGCCGTGGAACGCAGGAACGCCAAGGCCAAAGCCGGCGGCAAACCAAAGGCCGCCAAGTCCGGGGCCGCATCCGCCGCCAAAGCGAAACCCGCCGCCAAGCCCCGGAAGCCCCAGGGAAAGGACGGGGACAAATAGTCATGGCAAAGCCGGGGTACGGTATAAAATAACCGTGGCTCAATTCGATAAAACCATCATAGGCAAGCCGGAACCCTAGCTTATAGAAGCTGCCGCCGCTACCGGCCTGGACTTTTCCGGGCTTACCCATGAACTGACTGACCATTTCAAGAACCACGTCAAAAAACGCCATGGCATGGGGGAACTTGCCATACTGGATACGGACTTTGACAGGATACCCGGCATAGTGAAAGCGCCGGACATGGCAATCATCGGCGCTATCCGGGAAGGGGAACTGATAAACGCCTACGCAAAAAGGGAGGCCGGGGCAACCTGGCTCTATTTTGAGGAAGTTTTAGACAGTAACCGAAACAAGGCGCTGCGGGGCCGAACCTTTTACAAAATAATAAAACCCCTGGATATGGACAATTTTGAGAGGATTATAACCATGAACGGAATATCTGATTTATCGGGGGCAAGGAAAGTTATAGCAGCCGGAGGCCATCCCGGCGGAGAAGCATAGGAAACCCTACGCCCGATGGAAGCCGCTTCCACCCCTTCGCTATACTTAAAGTATCGCCTTAAAAGGCCGTGCCGTCAAGGGCTTGCCCCAAAATATTTTTTTATAAGCCCAAAGGAAAAGCGGGAGTTTAAGGAATCCGCCGGGCTTTACCTGGACGGGCTTACCGATGAGGGATTAAGGGCCTTTATACAAGAGGGCCGCATAGGGAGATAGTGCAATGAAGGAATACAGAAGCGGTATTTATGAAGCCTTACACGAAGATTTTAAGGGCTTTTTAGCACATGGCATGATCACGCCGGAGCGCATGGCGGAATTTGAACGGGATGCTTTCAAGGAAGTCCCGGACACGCCCGCCCCCCAGGCCAGGGCAGCACGCACCCCCGCCATGGCCACCGCAAGCCCCGGACAGCCAGGCCGCAGCGTCAAATAGCGGTCACTCAATAGCCCGGCAAAGAAGAAACGGCCCAGAGTACTGAAACAACCGGCACGCCCTGGCGGGGGAACAAGTCCCGGAAGCAAGATAGAAAAATCCTTTTTTCACGTATGCCCGAGTGCCACCCGAAATCCCTATTGACACAAAAAACGGAATAAACTAATATAACAAAGTCTACTATATTTTAGTGCCGTGTAGTTAACGGAATGAACGCTATATATACAAAGAAACATACCGGGCCACCTTCACACGGTAGAAGTCACTAGTTCAAATCTAGTATCGCCCATATCGTAATTCTTTATGGTATAACGATTTAGCCTACCGGAAAACCGGCGGTATACACACTAATTAGAGCGCCTGACATTTTCGCTCGGAAACACAAGTTGTTCACGATTTACAAGCAGAAAACGAAGGGCGGCGCGCAGATGTGGTATGCGCGTTTCTACAATGAGGAGACTGGACGCTACCAGGTAGCCCGGAGTTTGTCCATTCTTGCCGAGGGCAAGAAGGAACGGAAGTTGGAGGCATACGATGCCACCCGGGCGATGCTGGCCGAGATTGACTTCACGCCGAAGGAAAAAACGCCTGATTCGTTGATGGGGTATCTGCAAGCCTTTTGGAGTGATTAATGAGACAGCAAAGAATTTTATAGAAAACACTTTATCGATATAAAATATCGAGAAATACTTACATAAAGGGGAAGCTCTATTTTAAGGTCTGAGTATATTTGTGGTGGTTACCAGACTGTTAATGAAGAAGTTACTGCTGTACTGAAGCAGAACCCTTGAAATATCTCAGGAGATCAGATCAAAAGAATACCAGCAAGGGCCGTTTTAATTTCCTCCCTTAGCGCGTCAAAATCTACATTTCCGCTGTCCGTATTGCGTGCCGTTATGATTGCGTTTAGCTCCGCGTTAAAAACGTTAAAAATCATTTTTAATTGTTTTTCCATAAATAAAATACCCCTATTATCCTTCGAGCCGTAGGCGCTTAATAAAATAGCTTTCTTATGCTTTTTAATAGAAGTGATTCCTAGCGAAAACTTTGCCTCAAAATACTGCTGACTCCGGTCAAGAAGCGCTTTTAAGGGTGCGGGAAATCCCAACACATACACGGGGCTTGCTATAACTAAAATATCCGCCTTTTGTAACGCGGCATCCACGGGTAAAAAGTCTTTATGTACGCAGGCGGGGGTTTTTTTGCAATACCCACAATGGGTGCAGGGGTTTAAAGCCAGGGTATAGGTATCCAAGATTGTAACGTTTATGTCTTTATCCAAACGTTTCGCTTCTTCCAGAAATATTTCTGCCAACATTGCGGTAACACCGTTTTTTCGGGGAGATCCTGTAATCAGCAGCAATTCTTTTTTATCTGAGTTTTGTCCGTCCATTGCAACCTCCTTTTACCCATCATTTCTGTATCGGCAGCTCCTCGTTGTTTTTCATGTTCCGTGCCCTCTGCAATGCTCCTAATTCTTTCGCCTTTGCTTCCCGGCCTTCCCGCATGGGGGCCAAAAGGTTTTCAACCCCGTCTTTCCCCTCTCCCATACGCTCATTTTACAACAAATGTGGCGGCGCTGGTCTTTATTTCGTTCCATAAAAGGCATACTTATCACCATAATACCATAATCAAGGGATTTATGCCAATAAGTCTTGCGAAGATAGCGGCATTCTGGTAATATTCAGTATTGAAAGTACTGTTTGGGCGTGGGTCTGTAGACCGAACGGGTTTTTTATACTTTTGCTTGACTAAAACATTCGTCTATGTCACTATATTGTGAACATAAGCCAAAGGTAGATTTGTCTGCTTTGAGTTATGTGGCGGGGTTTAGGAATAGTCCTAAACGGTGGTTCAAGAGGTGGATATTTGGACTAAGCTGGTTACGGCGGGTTGGATAAGACTATGGTGAAAAACTTGGCAACAAGAAGTAGACGCTTGGCCGGGTATTAATAACGATTATGAAGGTGTAATATTATGGAAGTATATATTAACATTGTAAATAAAATATTGAAAGAAGGCGTACTGAAAAAAAACAGGACTGGTATTAATGCGTTATCATTCTCAGGATTAATGTTTGAACACGATATGGCTAATGGCTTCCCATTGCTTACCACAAAAAAGATTGCTTTTCGGTTAGTTTCATCCGAATTGGAATTTTTTATAAAAGGATTAACTAACAAGGAATGGTTAAGAAAACACAATAACCATATCTGGGATGAATGGTGTAATCCTGATATTGTACCTTATAACAGTAACGACCCTCAGAAAAAGGAATTAATGATAAATGAAAACGATTTAGGGCCAATCTATGGATGGCAATGGCGAAATTTTGGTGCAAAATATTCCGGTTGTGACAATAAACCTATTGGCACTGGAATTGACCAATTAGAAATGATTATAAAAGAATTAAAAGAAAATCCAGATAATCGAAGGATGATCGTAACAGCATGGAACCCGCTAGATATTGATCATATGGCTCTTCCTCCATGCCATTACTCATTTCAGTTGACAGTAACAGAAAACAAACTTAATTTATTATGGAATCAACGTTCTGTTGATGTTGCACTTGGTCTCCCTTTTAACATTGCGAGTTATGCGACTTTACTACATTTATTTGCAAAAGAAGCCAATTTGAAGGAAGGTAGGTTGATCGGTTTCTTAGGTGACACGCATATCTATGTGAATCATATAGATGCTATTAAAAAGCAAATTGCCAGAGTCCCTAGAAAACTTCCTCAAATAATAACAAATAATTTTACATCACTTTTTGAATGGACTTATAGTGATTCAAAAATCGAAAATTATAATCCATATCCTTCAATAAAATTTGATATAGCAGTATGACATTCAAAAAGGAAGATAATTATGACCGTTAATGAAGCAATATCTATCTTATGCTGGGTCAGAACTGATTATACGTGTTATAGAAATCGCTATAAAAATTGTTTCCCTAATATAAATATTGATAAGATGGTGATTGACCATATACTGAATAGAAGGTTTGCTAAGGCCTTGGGGTTTAATTATGTACGGCTCATTCATGTAGATAGAGGGGTAAATTCAAGCAGCGGCAGTGGGATGGAATATGATGTAATAAAATACAGGAACCCTGATGGCCTGTCAAAATTTGAAGAATCATTGGAAAAAATTTACTATGCAGATCCATCCGATTTAATGAAAATATTAAATATGAAAGTCGGCTCATTTCCCTTAGACAATGTTAGAGATAACTCATATTTATTTTATGGCAAAGATTAATAAAATCGGGAACAATGATACAGTCGCCATTTCCATGAACAACGCTGATGTCAAACGGCGCTCTCACATACAGCAATCATTCTATAAAAGGTGGAACAGAAAAATCTACCCTATCCGTTCTTTTTATCAATGCACTTATAAGCGCTGGATTTTATCAAATAAAACACCATTGATATCTGCAAAACATTCGTTTTGATTATCTACGGTAATAGCTCGTAGTCTGCAACACCGGGCAAACGCTTTCTTTCCAATGTGGGTAACACTATCGGGTATAGTTATCATGGCGTCATTGCCGGTGTATTTCATCAATATGCCGTCCTGGAATAAAAGTCAATGAGCAGTAAACCCGATATTGCCGGTGGTTTTCTTTTCCAGCAATTCCTTATCGCAGAAGGAAACCAGTTCCTCCAATGCGGGGGCTTTACCGGAAAGGGCGTTTTCCATGATACATTTCCGGGCAATGTTTTCAATCTGACCGCCGGAGAAATCGAAACTTTTTGCCAGGGTTTCCGCGTCGGTGGACGGCAGTTCCGGGATCATGGTTTGCCAAATGGAAAGGCGGCCGGCGGGGTTCGGTTTGTCAAACTCGATCTTGAAAAGGAAACGCCGTTCAAAAGCCTTGTCCAGGTTTGATACCATGTTGGTGGTGGCGATAAGGATGCCCGTGAAGTTTTCCATTTCCTCAAGGAGGATATTCTGCATGACATTCCACATTTGCTGTACCGTAGGATTTGCCTGCCCAAGCTGCATCCGTTTGGTGAACAAGGCGTCGGCCTCATTAAAGAGCAGAATAGGCGCCGTTTTACGGCTTTTTACCACGGCCCGGTATCGGTCAAACTGCTGCTTGATGTTCTTCTCGCTTTCACCCACAAAGGAACCGATAATAGCCGGGACGTCAACCTTCATAATGTCCCGGCCGGTTTTACGGGCAAGCTGAAAAGCGGTTTCGGTTTTGCCGGTTCCGGGGCCGCCGGAAAAAAGGCAGGCAAAGCCGGTCCGCATCCCGCTATCGGCAAGCCGTTTACAAACCCGCCGGTAATTGTCTCCCTTGAGCAGCTCCGCAAGCTTGTCAATCTGTTCCGCCTCGGCGGCATTGTAAAACAGGACCCGCTGCTTAATGGTCTTGTGTCCGGTTAAACCAGTTTCGTCCCGCATCTCCTTCGGCTTTTTTTGCCTAATCACTAATTCACCAATCAGATCTTTTTTTGTTTTTTCGGTAAGGGCGAAAGTTACACTATACTCGGATGCCGGGTATTCATCTTCATCCACAATAGTCTTTGCGATCAATTTCCGTTTGAGCAATTCATGGGTGTCATCAAGAAAAGCCCGTGTCATCTTCCTGGCTGCGGAAGCATTATCATATATAGATTCCATGGTTCCCCGAAAGATACCATTATTAAAGTAAAGGGCGGACATAAAACAAAAGTACATAAGCAGGATCATGCTTTCATCGGACAGGCCGTAGGCGGTGAGCTTTTGGCAAAACGGCAGATCGGGATTGAATTTAATCAGATCCTTTAACTCCCCGGCAAGGGCGGCATAGCTTATCTCCTCTCCGGGACGCTGATCAAAAAGGGCGCCGGTAATTTCCAGAAATTCGGTAAGCGGGATATTCCGGTGTTCGGCGGGTTTGTAATGCTCCCCCTTGTTAAGAGCCTCCATAAGTTCCATCGGCACCCGGTAAAAAGTGTTTTCATGGAATTTGCAGCTGCAGATAAGTTTCTTGTCCTCCAGTACCTGAATGTCATCCTGGTATTGAAGAAATTCAAATCTGGTGCAATTGACGCTTCCCGCCATAACTCCGATTGAGATTGAACTGTCATCAAAATGATCCAGAAATCCGGCGAGCAGCGCCGCCTGGACAGGGCTGATACCGAATTCTTTTTCGAATGGTCTCAGGTGGGTCTTGATGTTTTCCAGGGCGTCATCATATATCCCGTTTTCGCGGATACTGTCCGCAACTTTGGAAATATGCCTGAGCAGGTAAATCTTCCTGCTGGTCCCGCCTGCGCGTTTGTTTACTTTTAATTTTTCAGGGCTGCGGGCGCCTTCCGGTTCTGTCTTTGGGGATGTGTTCCGGGATTGAATTAATTCGGGCATCGGTTATCCTTCCTTGTTAATTGTGTATGGGATACTTA
>BNUW01000041.1 GCA_025997655.1 Spirochaetia bacterium | reverse complement strand
AGGGAATAAAGAGCGCAGGCAGTTTTTGCGCTCTCCGGGGAGCCGCACATGACCCAGTTTTTCCTCCCCATAACAAACGGCCGTATCCCCCGTTCAGCAGCGTTGTTGTCCGGGGTCAGCTCCGCATGGCAGAGATATTTGATCAGGGTGGGCCATCGGTTGAGGGAGGGAGCGCGAAAGGCGCCTGGCACCGGTTTATGGGGATCGGCGGTATTGATGTTTTACATATCCCACACCGATAGTGCGTTGGCCTCCGCCGTCAGGGGCCGGGCCTGATCGGTTAGGCAGATAAGACTGCCGTATCCGGTTTTTTCAAGTTTAGCAAAACTATCAAAGGCCTTAATATCCTCCTTCTTGGGGTTGGCGGTTTTTTTTATTTCGATGGGGTAGAAAAGACCGTCCTGTTCAATCAGTAAATCTATTTCGGTTTGGTTGGAGTCCCGGTAATAGTAAAAGTGCGGCCGCCTGCCGTTATGATACCAGGACTTAATAATTTCGGTGATGACAAAGGTTTCGAAAAAAGCGCCTCCCATTGCGCCCGTTTCCAGGGTCTCCGGGGTGTGCCAGGCGGAAAGATAGGCGCAGAGGCCGGTGTCCATAAAGTACAGCTTGGGCCGTTTGATCAACCGCTTCGTGACATTACGGTAGTAGGGTTTAAGCAAATAGATAATACCGGAGGTTTCCAGGATGGAGAGCCAGCTTTTTGCGGTACTGGGGGCAATGTCGGCGTCCCGCGCAAGGCCGGTAAGGTTAAGTTCCTGTCCCGTCCGGGCGGCGGCACAGCTTATAAATTTCATAAACGCCGATTCATCCTCCACATGCAGAAGCTGCCTGACATCCCGCTCAATATAGCTACGCACATAGGAACTGTAAAACAGTTCCCGTGCATTGGGATTTTTGGCGATTACTTCGGGAAAGGAACCCTGCCAGATAATACGGTAGGTATCCGCAAGGTTCCGCTTTTCAAGCAGCGCCGGGGGTGTTTTTGTAGGAAGAAAGGGAGTTTGTGCGGCGGCTTTGTCGTCCCGCTCATAGAGGGAAAAGCCCAGCAGGTCCAGGATCGCCACCCTGCCCGCAAGGCTTTCGGTAACACCGGCCATTAAATTGTACTGCTGGGAACCGGTCATCCAGATAAGCCCCCGCCTGTCATCCGTATCAACCAGCATTTTTATATACCGGAACAGTTCCGGCGCGTATTGAATCTCATCAATCAGTACCGGGGGCGCATAGGTTTCCAGAAAGAACTCCGGCTCTTTCTTCGCCATCTGCTCGTCCTTGGGATTATCCAGGGTGACGTATTTCCGGGATGCACCATCCTCCTTGGACGCAGTTTCCCGCAAAAAAGTGGTTTTCCCCACCTGCCGCATACCGGTTACAAGGATCACTTTGAAGTTTTGTGAGGCCTCTAATAGCGGTTTGATGACGGTTCGTTTCTTATACATTATAGTCAGTTTATCACAAAACTGTCCTTAACACAAGCAAATTTTATGAAAATCGGTGATAACATCGCTGATTTTCATAAAAATATGCCCTTTACTGCGCTCATTATCGATTCCTCCTATTTTCATTCGGGAAACGCATGGGTGCCTGTCACCGTTTTAGTGTAAGCCCGGCGCTCCGGCTCTACCGGTAGCAGGGGGAAGCAATGATGCATACCAATGAAGGAGACAGATCGGCAGTTTCAGGCGATAAGCAAGGAGAGAGCTCTGGAAGGGGGGAATCGGTATGCTAAAGCAAAAAGGTGATACCATTGAGGCGGACACCAGTTTTGTGCACCATCCTAGCCATCAGAAAGCATCTGCGCGGTCCGGGGATCGGGAACTGCCGCGGTCCGGTACTGCGATGGGTTTTTCCCCGTATAGGTTTTAAAAACCCGGTTAAAGGTTTTAAGGCTTGAAAAGCCGCACTGATAGGCAATGTCTGTGATGGAGGCATCGGTCTTGATAAGGTTCTCCACCGCGTGGCTTACCCGCACCATGGAAAGATAGCTATGAAAACTTTGGCCGGTCTGCTCTTTAAAGAATCGGGTAAAGTGAAATTTACTGAGCGCCGCATCGTTTGCCGCGTCATCCAGGGTAACCTCCGGCTTATCGCAGTTCTTAAAGATAAATGACAGGATGCGTTCCAGGCGTTCGTTCACGTACCGGCTGTTCGTATTCCTGCCGGGTTTGACCGGCTGCTCCGGCTTTATTTCCCGGAGAAACAGCAGGGCGTACTCGTAGAGTTTCGCTTTGATGCAGAGCCGGTACCCGGCCTCCCGCCGCTGATATTCCCCGAACATATCCGCGATAAGCGCCGCCGCCTTTTCATAGATCACGCCGTCTTTTTTCGCGCAGAGGAGGGGTTTCCGTGCAAACACCGGAACGCCAAGGACGCCGTCCCGCAGTTCGCTGTCCCCATCATCAAAGAGTTTCGGCTCAAACTGAAAGATACGGGCGGAGGCACCGGGGCTGGAAGGGAAAAAGCCGTGCAGGAGCTGCTTATTAATGGTGAGGATGTCCCCCTCTGCGGCCTCATAGGCTTGGCCATCGATGGACGCGTAGGTGTTCCCCTTGAGCACATACAGTATTTCTATGTAGTCGTGCCAATGCAGGGGAAAGGTAAACAGGGGCATCACGCTGTCCCAGGACCGATAGGGAAAGGAATAGGCAAAGGGCTCCTTTTCCTGCCAGGCTTTCTGATTAACCGGTATCATCGCCAGCAAAACGCTCCGTACCCCACAAAGGAATCGGGGATTTCGCCGGGGCTCGCGTCCGCGCTGGTTCCATAGGCCAGAAGTTCGGCGCCCAAGACTGCGCCCTGAGCAAAACCCAAGGCTCCCAGGACGGCGCCGGCGGAACAGGCGGAACGATCCGCCTCCGCCCGGTCTAAGATTGCCTCCGGGTTACCCGCTTTAACCGCGGCGATAAAATTGGCGTCGTTTACGTCCCGGACCCAGGCCAGGGCTTTTTCGCCTCCGCCCTTTGGGCTGTATCCGTAGTTTGTTCCGTAATGGGTCAGATCCGTGGATCCCAGGACCACCGGGCGGCGGCCGAGTTCCCGTCCTATCCGGGCGATTTCTTTGCCCGCCTCAAGGGAGCGTATGTCTGCGGGGAGCCTGAGCGCGATGAGCCGGGCCTTGGGGAAAAAGTAATGCGCCAGGGGAAGCTGTACCTCCACGGTGTTGTCTGCGGACCGGTCGCTTTGGACTTTGGAACAAAGTCCGTTGCTCCCCTGAAACAGGGTGCTCAGGGACCGTTCCAGGGCGGCGCGGAATTCCTTGTCCACCGGCATTTCCCCCAGGGGGGTTTCCACGGCATCCTCGGCGGTCAGCAGGGGGGGCATACCACCGGGCAGATGGCCGCCGATGATGACCACCGTGTCCGCGTCCCGTTTCAGGGACAACAAAGCCCTGGCCGCGATTGCGCCGGAATAGTACCAGCCCGCATGGGGGGCTGCGGCAGCAAGGGCGGTCCCGTCGGCGGGATTGTTCCGGGGGATCTTTGCCAGGAATTGGGAAACCCCACCTGATGTTTGGGGATACCAACCGGGGGGAAGACGCATCGTTCGTAAACTCATACAAATATTCTACTCCATTCTAGCAAGGATTACCAAAAGCGTGTATACTATTTCCATGCGAGTTAAAGTTTCGTCAATTATTGCGGTGATAAGTATCCTATTGTATGCGGCGGCCATCGGTACCGGCATTGTACGGGTGCTTGCGGGTATCAATGAACGCCGGGATATGGCCCGGAGGGAATTTTACGACCTGACGGATATCGCCTCTTCCGTGGAGCCCCGGGAATTCATGCAGGATTCCTTTAAAAAAGCGGTACAGGACACCGTTTTGGGCTCAAAAACCCTCCAGGCGGTGATTATTACCGGGCCCTCCGGTCTTGACTTTGCTTTTGAGCGGAGCAATAGGGCCATCATTTTCTGGGAAGCGGGCATCCCGCGGTTCCGGACCCGGTTTGGGGACTCCTCTGAGCCTCATTTTGCTCCCCTCCGGATAGACGGCCTGCGGAACGCGACCATCACGGCGGTGTCCAATGACATTGATGTTCCCTCCCTTAAACCCGTATTGGTGGAATCCCTGTTCATCATAGTAGCCGCCATCCTGCTCTCCGCCGTGACCCTGCTGATTACCGCCCTCAGCGGCAAAAAGACGGTTCTGGTTTCGGACAAGATGCAGAAAGCCGTTGACAAAACAGCGGCATCGCCCGGAGTGCCGGCTGCGGAGCCTACAGCGCCGGTGGCTGCGGAACCCGAAGCATTAGAGCCCGCCTCAGAGTCTGCAGCGCCGGAGGCCGTAAAACCCGAAGCATCAGAGCCGGCCTCAGAGCCTGCAGTACCGGAGGCCGTAAAACCCGAAGCATTAGAGCCGGCCTCAGAGCCTGCAGTACCGGAGGCCGTAAAACCCGAAGCATTAGAGCCCGCCTCAGAGCCTGCAGTACTGGAGGCCATAAAACCCGAAACATTAGAGCCGGCCTCAGAGCCTGTAGTACCGGAGGCCGTAAAACCCGAAACATTAGAGCCGGCCTCAGAGCCTGCAGTACCGGAGGCCGTAAAACCCGAAGCATTAGAGCCTGCAGTACCGGAGGCTCCAGCCCCCGAGCCACCGGAACTGGTATCCCCCGCCGAGAATCCTGCGGTCAGCGGCATTGATGCCGTTGACGGGGACGCCGATACCCGGGAAACGCTGGACGTGGAGCTGCGCCGCTGTTCCGATACGGAACAGGATCTGGCGCTGATTCTCATGGAGTTAAGCCCCGGCGCCGGGACCGGCATTGGGGATGACACGGTGGTTTTCAGGACATTCACCGGCCGTGCGCGGCAGTTCTTTACCGTTCGGGAGCTTGTCGTTGAAAGAGGGGACCGGGGCCTATCCGTAATCCTTCCCGGCAGCAGTGTTGAAGAGGGTTTTGCCAAAGCCCGGCAGTTCCACGACCAGATACAGGCGGTCCTCCCGGAAATCTTCCCCAATAAGGACGATCTCCGTATCGGCGTCAGCGCCCTTTCAGGCCGGATTCTTGCAACGGACCGGCTCATCCTTGAGGCGTCCAAAGCCCTGGAACGGGCCGCCCTGGAACCGGAGTCCCCGATTGTGGCCTTTAAGAGCGACCCGGAGAAATACCGGGCCTTTGTGCAGAAGCAGGCAAAAAAGGTATCCAAAGAAGAATAATTAACCACCGACCACACGTCAGACCTTTGGTCTGCCAACACGGACAAAGGAAAGGATAAGAAAGCAGGAGTCCGTGGCGTCAGTGAGGTCTATGGTTTTGGAACCGGCTCACTTCACAAAGTACGCCGGTTCCCGGAACAGCCGGGTAAGGGTCCACTCCGCCAGGGTGTACGCATAGGATGATCCGCTCGCCGTTGCGCCCCGCTTGTTTTCCGGCAGCGGAGGCCCCACACTAATGCTCAGGGAAGCGCCGTTACCCAGTTCCAGTACAATCCGGCCGTCGTTGAAACCGGCGTTGGCGGCGCTAAGGCCGGGGATGAAATTCTCGCCCTCGGCGTCCAGGATGTTCCGCACATAGGTATCCACCTTTTGGGAATCCACCGACTCATCATCCAGCCCCGCTATGCTCCAGCCGCCGCCGTTCCGGGTAATGACAAAGGGCTCAGATACGCCGCCCTCATCCGAAGGCAAGGGGTGCACGGTAAGGCGCTGAACCAGGGCCGCGTCTTGGGAACCGGGAAACAGCCGCAGGTTATACCAGGAGGTGTCAATGCCGGTAATGTAGGCCGAAAGCTTGTCCTCACCGGAACGGACTTCGTTTTGGCCGTTCTTCCGCAGATAGACTTCCTGCCCCGCAGCATCCCTGCCGCCGATGAGCAGGTCCAACAAGGGTAATCCCGCGCCGCCGCGCACGATAATACGGGCGGCATCATTTTCAGCGAGGCCCAAGCGTTCGTGGGAAGACGCGGCGGAACCGCGCACGGGGTACGCGCCACGGCTGCAGAGGACACGGAGGAGATCCTCCACACGGGAATCTTTGGCAGGATACTCACCGGCGTACCAGTCATCCCCCCGGCGAAGGAGCTTGACCGGATTGTCCCATTCACCGGGCTTGGCAATTTCTATGCTGTCCGCCTGATCCTGGAGCTTGGGTTCCAGCCACAGGAATGCTGCGCTCCGGGTATTGACCCGCTCGGGATCAAAGAAAAGGGTGAGCAGGTATACTACCGCCAGGATGCCGACTAAACCGCTCAGTAAAAAAAGTTTCTTTCTATACACCATCGGAAGATTCCTTTCTCCGGCGCCGCTGCAATGCGCGGCCCACCCCCAGGGCAATCACCGCCAGGGGAATAAGTATCACATTAAAGGACCGGGCAAACGCCATGGCCCCAGCCTTTTTATCAGCATCGGTGATCCTGTCAAGCCGTCCCGGGGAGGATTGGCGGCTGCGGATACCGATGATGTCGTCGTCGTTCCCCAGCCAGTCCGCCGCCTTGAGGAAGAAATCAAAGTTACGATCACTGCGGGTATACTGGGTAAGGGTTGAAGCCAGGTCCGTGTCACCGATAACGATGATGCGGGATTCCTTTGCCTCTGTAGGCATGTCCGGCAATTCTTCCTCCGAACCTTCCCGTACCGGCTTTGCCATCCCCGCAAACCAACGGGGAAACGTTCCCGAAAGGGCGGCGCCCAACAGTTTTTCTCCCTTTGTTTCGTTGAGTTCCCCCTGGAACAGATAGCTCTGCTCGGGGTTGGCGGCAAAGTCCTTAGTCTCTGACCATGCTTCCGGGGTTGTAGTGAACAGGGGGACTGCGCTTATGCCCTCCGGGGGATTAAGCGTTAAAGGACTTGCCCAGTACACATCGACGCCGCCAAAACTTGCGGTTACCGGGTGGGCGGGATTGCCGTTCTCGGGCAGTACGCCTATCCACAGGGGATACCGGACAATGCGGTAAACCCGTGAACCATAGGGGTCCACCGACTGGTAGGAAAGGCTTAGGGCGGAAACATCCAGCGCCAGTTCCGGTTTGACCGTGGCGCCGTAAAAGGACACCATTGCCTGGAGCCCCTTGTCTATCATCACCCGGCTTTGAAGCGCGTTGCCGTCGTCCACAAAGACCCCTTCCAGCGCAAAGAGCGCCTTGCCGCCCCCCTGGATGTACCGGTCGATGCGGTAGAGCGCCCAGTCGTCCAGGTCTTCCACACCGCCCAACACAAATAGTGCGGGGAGGCTGTCGGGGATCTCATCGCCGGGGTTTATGGTCCGTACCCGGAAACCGGACTGGGCAAAGGCCTGGTTAAGGATGCTGTAATCCCGGGACCATTGCTTCCTTGGGTTCCCTACCAGGAAAGCCGCTTCCCGCCGGGTACCCCGCACCAGGGTACGTATGCGGGAGGTTAAATCGTATTCCAGGGTTTCAAGATTAAAGGCGAAGGGTATCACATCGGTCTGGTCCAGGTATTCAATGACGATGCCGGAATACACCATGGCAAAGTTTGTCTGATCCTGTTCCACGGTTTCTATCTGCTGGGGGATGATCCCCAGGGATTCCACCTCCCGGTTGAGCCCCGCCTTTATGGGGTCCCGAACCGTAAGCCGAATCCTGCCGCGGGAATAGGCGGTGTATTCGCGCAGCAGATCCTCAAGCTCCCGGGGCGCCGGGTGAATGGCGGCCAGCTTTTCTGAGATATAATAGGTAATCCGCACATGGTCGGGTATTTCGGTATGGAGATTCCGGGACACCGGGGAAATGGTGTAGGCCTTGTTTTCCGTTAAATCAAGGCGGAACCATAAGCGTTGGCTTATCAGCACAATCAGAACCATTGCGGCGATGGATAAGGCGGTAATAATGGTAACTTGTCGCTTTGTCATCCCCTACCTCCACTTCCGATACAGGATTACCCGGGTATTGAGGAACAGAAATACTACCGTGGCAAGGATGAAGAACACTAAATCCCGGGAATCGATAAGCCCCTTGGCAAAGCTTTCAAAATGAAAGGCCAGGGAAATAAAGTTGATAGCCCCCGCAAGAGCGGCGGGTAATTCAACGCTGAAGGTTATCTGCTGCACCAGCATTACTGCCATGAGGACCACGGCGCTGCCCAGAAACGCCCCGGCCTGATTTTTTGACAAACTGGAAAGCAGGAGCCCTAATGATATGGCGGCGGAGCCCAACAGCAAGGCGCCCACATACTCGGCCACAATAACCCCGCCGTCAAAATGCCCCAGGGGAAGGAGACTCAGGGGAAGAGGTATGGTTAAGATAAGAATGAACAGGAGTACCCCCAAACTGGACAGGTACTTCCCCAACACCAGTTCCCATTCCGAGAATGGCATGGTCAGGAGAAGTTCCACGCTCCCCAGCTTCCGTTCCTCCGCCCAGCTTTTCATGGTGATCACCGGAATGACCAGGATGAAGGCCAGGGGAAAGGCGGCAAAGTATCCCCGCAGGGATGCTGCGTCCTGGGTAAAATACCGCTGAATGTAGAACAGCCAGATTGAGGTAAACAGCAAAAAGAACACCGCTATTCCGTAGAATGCCGGGGAATTACTATGGGAGTAAAGCTCCTTCCGGGCCAGCGCGAGAGCCCGCCGGGTAGTAACCCCACTGGAAATCAGCTTCATGATTCGCCCCCTTCGTTGGACAGCGGCTGACCACCTTCGTTGGTCAGCTTCACAAATATATCCTCCAGGCTCAGCCGTTTCCGGTTCATCCTGAGGATTTTGTATCCCTCTGCCACCGCCCAGTCAAAGATGCGCTCGCCATCAACGGCTTCACCTGTGGCGCCATCATCGCCATTGGTAAGGAAGAAACTCAGGTTGACCGCACCGCCCTCCAGGGCTTCCAAGTTGCCCGGCTTAACATTACTGTCAAGCTTGGCAAGCTGTTCAGGAATACGGTGGATGTCCGCGCCCAGGAGGGTCAGTTCCCAGCTATCCCCGCCCTTCATGGTTCCGGCGATTTCCTCAGGGGTCCCCTGGGCGGCTATACGCCCTTCGTTGAGGATAAGCACCCGGGAACAGACCGCCTCAACTTCCTGGAGGATATGGGTGGAGAGGATTACTGTTTTTCGTCTCCCCAGTTCCTTTATCAGGCTGCGGATTTCGATGATCTGATTCGGGTCCAGCCCGCTGGTGGGTTCGTCCAGGATAAGGATGGGGGGATCATGGATGATGGCCTGGGCTAAACCCACCCGCTGTTTGTAGCCCTTGGAAAGATTCTCGATCCGCCTGGAGCGCACCTGTTGGAGACCGCAGGCGTCAAGCGCACCCTCCAGCCGCTTGCGCCGCTCTGTTTTCGGGATAAGCCGGGCCTCGGCGATAAAGCCCAGGTATTCTGTGGGGCTTAAATCGCCATAGAGGGGCACACTTTCCGGCAGATAGCCGATGCGCTTCTTTACCCCAACCGGGTCATCCTCCACGGAAATACCGTCCACCAGGGCTTTGCCCCCGGAGGGAAAATGGTAGCCGGTGAGGATTTTCATGATGGTAGTCTTCCCCGCGCCGTTGGGGCCAAGGAAACCCAGGACCTGATCCTGGCCTACGGAAAAGGAAACATCCCGTACCGCTTCGACTGCACCGTACCGCTTTGTCAGTCCATGCACTTCAATCTTCATACTCAATTGGATACACCATCCTGTCCCGGGACAGTATCGTTCCGGGAAATATGTTTTGCGCCTCTTTCAGAAGCAGCTTTAAATCGTAGTCCGTATACCGGGGGCTGTAGTGGATCAGCGCCATCGTCTTGACCTCCGCCGCCGCCGCAATATACGCGGCCTGCTCTGCAGTCATGTGCTTTTTTTCACGGGCGCTTTCTTCCAGGGCCCCCTCAAACATCCCCTCGCACACAAATAAGTCGGAGTAATGCACCTCGTCGGCGATCTCCGAGAAAGGCAGGGTATCGGTAACAAAGGAGAACTTCCGCCCCTTCCGCTTTTCCCCCAGCACCTGGCCGGGCCGCACCTCGCTGCCATTCGCCGCCGTTACGGTTTCCCCGGCCTGGAGCGCAGCCCACAGGGGCCCCCGGGGCACCCCCAGGGCTTCCGCCTTTTCCGGGTGGAACATCCCCGGCCGCGGGTCTTCTTCCATAGTATAGCCGAAACAGGGCTTGGTATGCCGCAGGGGGAAAGCCCGCACATGGAAACCCTCACCCTGGTAGACAATCCCCGGCTCGGTCACTTCCTGCACGATAATCTCGTAGTTGATATACATATCCAGCACCCGGCGACTGGTTTCGATATACTCCGCAATCCGCGGGGGGCCTATTATATAGAGGGGATCATCCCTGTCCACCTGGGAGGACAGCATGAGCAACCCCGGAATACCCGTAACGTGGTCCGCGTGGGTATGGCTGACAAAGATGACGGATATCTTCTTCCACCGGAGGTTGAGCTTCCGGAGACTTACCTGGGTACCCTCCCCCCCGTCAAACAGGAACAACTCCCCTTCCCGCCTGAGCAACACCGATGTAAGATGACGGTTCGGCAAGGGCATCATGCCGCCGGACCCGAGGATAAATGCTTCAAGGTTCATTAGGGTAAATATATCAAAAATCGGAGGAACAGGAAAGGGCAACAGGGCATGCCGTAAAAAAAGCCGTAAATCCTTATATTACAAGGATTTACGGCTTCATCGGTAAAGATTCCCCTAGTCGGGCAACCCGGATTCGAACCGGGGACCCCAAGTCCCCCAGACTTGTACGCTAACCAACTGCGCTATTACCCGTCTAAGGGAACCTTATACACTGTTGTATGAACATACCACAAACAATTATTTCCTGTCAACCCGCCGCCGGGCCTTTTGCCGTCGAAAGTTCCCACCGCTCCCCATCCCCCAGGGCTATCCACCGGGTTTCCCAGGGTTCCAGGGCTATCGTGTCCGGCGCGATACCGGCCTCCCGGAGCTGCACCGCAGCGGGGCTTCCCCCCAGGTTTTGGGCGCAAAGAACCCAGCGCTTTTCGGCGGACCCGGCAGACACCACGGGCCCCCGCAACAGGGCGAATACCGCGCCGTCGGCGTCCAGGACCTTCTGGGCAACCTGGGGGGAAAAGGCTTCTTCGGCCTTGCGGAATTGGAGGAAGTGGTTGATACCCCGGTATACCAGAGAGCGGAGGGAGTGGGGGTCATCCAGTTCCTTTTCCACCGAATCTACGGGGGGGCGCTCCCGGTTGACGGCACGGTTATAGCCCAGCAGTTCCGGCCCTTCCGTCCAGGCTTCGGAGCCAATCCAACTGTGAAAGTACACCGCAGGGAGGCCGGAGAGGGCGAAGAGCGCCCCGTGGGAGGCGAGGAAAGCACGGGCACGGATTTCCGCCGATCCCAGGGACGGCGGCGCAACGATGCTGAGGTATGAGCAGTTCAGTTCGTAGGGGATGGGGCCATTGGGGGTGTCCTTGTAGCTTACCAGGGCGCCCCGCTTCCGGGCCTCCGCAATGGTAGCGGCGAAGGCGGCGTCATCCACCAGGCCCTTGGCGGGGATCAGCCCTATGCCGTCATGGCTGGCCAGGTAATTGAGGAAAAACCAGCCCGTCTCAGGGGGCGGAAGGGTTTTTGCCCAGGCGCGCAGGGGGGCGGCGTCCCCTGAAAGCAGGGTGTGAAGGACCAGGGGCGGCAGGGCGAAGTTGTATACCATGTGGGCCTCGTCGCCGTCACCGAAATAGGCCACATTTTGAAGGTGGGGGACGTTGGTTTCCGTGAGGATCAGCACGTCGAGGTCCAGGGCGCCGGCAATGGCCCGGAACAGTTTTACTACCGCATGGGTCTTGGGGTGATGGATACAGGGATGGCCGTCTGTTTTCCATAGATAGCCGATGGCGTCAAGCCGGATGATCCGGGCGCCCCCTTGGACGAATTCCAGGAATATCCGCACAAACTCCAGGAGCACCGCAGGGTTACTGAAATCATAATCAACCTGATCGGCGCTGAAGGTGGTCCACACATATACTGTTGTACCATCCCTCTGCACAAAGGGGGTGAGCAGAGGATGGGTACGGGGCCGGACCACGGATGAAGAATCGTAGTCCTCGGGCCGGGTGGTATACCAGCGCGCATAGGCGTCGTCCCCGGCGAGAAAGCCCCGGAACCAGGGGCTTTGGACACTGCCGTGGTTTACCACAAAATCAAAGACCAGCTTAAAACGGCTCCCCAACGCCGCTATATCATCCCAGGAGCCGAAACGGGGGTCCACTTCCCGGTAGTTCACCACGGAAAAGCCGTCGTCCGAGGTATAGGGGTGGAAGGGCAGGATGTGCAGATAGGTGAAGCTTCCCTGATTACGGCGCTCCAGGAATTTTCCCAGCCGGGATAAGCCCGATTCCTCCGCGGCCCCTGAAAGCATATCACCATAACTTATCAGGAAGGCGTCCTGGTGGGTAAACAGGTGAAGCCCGGGACCGCGCTTCGCCGTATCCAGCAGGGAAAGCAGGGCGCTCAGGGTTCTCCGTCCCGCTTCTCCGCCGTAGATGAAGCCCAGCAAACTTTCCAGAACTTCTTTTTTGTCCGCATTCACCATTCCATCCTCCATTTACCGCCCAGGGCCAGCGCATACTTGCATGAGATGAGAAAGAATTTAAACACAGAGGTCACAGAGGGTTCGAACCTTTGGTTCGCGAACACAGAGAACACCGAGGGGGGGAAAAGTGTCGGAAGTCTCTATTTTCCTCATTCTTTCTTCCTCTGTGTCCTTTGTGAAACCTCCGTGGCCTCTGTGTTTACTCCTTTCTTCATTCTTTATCTATTCAGTTTGCCGCCTTGTTTCCGTATCACCTATCTCTTATTATTCTAGTATATGATGAAAAGACCCAATGTGTTATATGCCCTGTCGGCAATCCTGGCGCTTGCACTGAATGTGAGGGGAATGTACGCCCAGGCTATGCAGGAGGAAACGGTGCCAAGCGCCACGGTGGCTCTCCGTAAAATATCCCTCTTCTCTTCCGGCGTGGCTTACTTTGAACATGCGGGGGAAGTTTCGGGCGCCCAGGTTGTCACCCTCCCCTTCAACCTGGGGGCGATCAATGACGCCCTCAAATCCCTGGTTATCAATGATTCCGGGGCCGCTTCGGTACGGTACCCCTCGGAGCAGACCCTCTACCGTACCCTGCGGAGTCTGCGGATCGACCTTTCGAACAATCCGGGGGCCGCCGCGATACTGGAAAGCCTCCGGGGAGCGGAGCTGCAAGTGAATATTCCTTCCGCAGTGACCGGACGCATCCTGGGGGTTGAATACCGGACGGCGGATATCGATGCCCGCTACCCCCCTGCGTCCGAACCTTGGCTGTCCCTGGTTACCGTTCAGGGCATACGGGTCTTCCCTGTGAAGGATATCCAGTCCTTTTCCTTTACCGACCCCCGGATAAACGGGGATCTTAGCCGGGCGCTGGACCTCATCATGGCATCCCGGGAAGAGGAAACCCGCCTGTTGACCATCAGCCTGCCGGGAACCGCGTCCAAGGAGGACGGCACACGCCGTCCCGTGTCCCTGAGCTATGTTATTCCCGCGCCGGTGTGGAAGGTCTCCTATCGCCTGGACTTAAGCCAGGACCCGCCGCTGCTCCAGGGCTGGGCCATCGTGGACAACGACGGGGACACGGACTGGACCGATGTGGAGCTATCCCTGGTTACGGGCCGTCCGGTTTCCTTTATCCAGAACCTCTACCCCCCCTACTACCTGGACAGGCCGGTACAGCCCCTGGCTATCGCGGGAGTTGCCGAGGCGCAGACCTACGATTCCGGCTGGGGGGGATACGGGGAGAGAGCCATGGCGGACAGCGGCCCAATGGCAAAATCCCTAAGCGCGGACTCCGGTCCGGGGAGAGCCCCGGCGCCCTCCCCGGCTTCCCGTGCAACCGCCCGCGGGCAAGCCCTGGGGGATCAGTTTGAGTTTACCCTGCCCCAAAGAATTACCCTGGAACGGCAGCAGAGCGCCATGTTTCCCCTGGTAGAGAACACGGTGCAGGTGGAAAAAACCCTGGTTTTCAGCGGGGAGCGGGCGGAGGGCGGCGGCCTTAGCCACCCGGCGGTGAGCGCGGAACTAACCAACACCACGGGAATGAAGCTTCCCGCGGGCCCCATCACGGTTTTTGATGGCGGCTCCTATGCCGGGGATTCCCTGATAGAATTCTTCCCCATGGGGGAAAAGCGGCTTATCTCCTACGGCGCCGACCTTTCCGTAACCGGGGCACTGACCGCCGCAAACTCCCAATCCTTGAGCGGGGTAACTATCAGCAACGGGGTTACGGTCATCTCCCGGAAAATCACCTACGAAAAGTCCTATACCTTCAATAACGCTGCGGGGGAGCAGAAACGGCTCATCCTGGAGCATCCCATCACCGCGGGTACCGAACTGGCGGCGCCTGCAACAGACGGCATACTGTCGCTTTACGAACGCACCGATTCTGTGTACCGGTTCAGCATGACATTACCGGCGGCAGGGGCGGCGGCCGTGCCGTTTACTGTAACGGTGCGGGAGGAGAGCCCCCGAACGGAACGGATCACCCTTGCCCAAAGCCGCCCGGAAACCTTCGCCGCCTATGCCTCCAACCAGGAACTACCCGCAGCTGTCCGCACAGCATTACTGCGGGCTGTTGAGCTGAAAAAGGCCGCCGATGCCGCCGGAGCAGCTCAGGCGGAAATCGAAGAACAGCGGAACTACCGGATTTCGGAGCAGGAAAGAATACGGCGGAACCTGGAGGCGGCGGGGAACCAGACCCCGCAAGGGCAGGAATACCTCAAACGGCTGGTGTCCATGGACGGGGAAATTGACGAACTTTCGGTGAAGGTTGACGCCGTCCGGAAGGACGCCCAAGCCGCGCAGAAAGCTTACGGGGAATATCTGGAGGGGCTTAGTTTGTAGCTCTCGGTTAAGCAGGCGTAGCGGCTGGACATGGTACCGCAGGCTTCCCGTCAATGTTACATGACCAAATACACAGCCTTATCTCCATGGACACCGACCAGTTTCTGCTCTACCGGATTAACCATTAAGTCCATACCTTCAAGAGGGATGGCCCCAAGAAGAACCCCTCCTTTTTCAGAGGTAACCAAAGCCTGGCATACCGTTGAGCGATCTTTCCAATGTACTTCTACGGGTTCCGTCAAGCTACAGACAGCTTTCGTATCATTTCCATCGAACCTTTGGTTCGCAGTTGCCTCGTTCTGTTCCTGAATCTCAAGCCCTAGTTGTTTACGCATCGTTTCATTAATAACCAAGGTTATTGCCCCGGTATCCACCAGCGCCCGTACCGTTGTTTCCCGGATTTTCGGCTCCGTGATATACCCACGATTAACCGCACTTACATCACCCATGTTTTTTAACGTAATCTCTTCGTACACTTGTCCCATATCGTTTTCCTCTTAGTTACAGTATACGGCTAAACCGTCTAAATAGCAAACCCAAAAAACAGCCGCCCCAGGCCAGCCCCCATAGGCATATACTTAGGAAGAAGACAGTCCACGGATAAGACGGATACACACGGATAGAATATAAAGTTCTCTTATCTTATCCGTGTAATCCAAGTAGGTAGACATCATTGACCATCCTATTCCGGCGGCAACTCCGTATTCCCCGAATCCTCCGCCCTAATCTGGACCCGGCGTATTTTTCCGCTGATGGTCTTGGGAAGCTCGGTGACGAATTCAATGATACGGGGGTATTTGTAGGGGGCGGTGGTCTTCTTCACGTGGTTTTGCAGTTCCACCTTCAGTTCCTCTGAGGCGGTCCAGCCCTTGGCGAGGATTACGGTGGCCTTGACCACGGTGCCCCGGTCGGGATCGGGGACCCCGGTGATGGCGCACTCCAGTACCGAAGGATGTTCCAGCAGGGCGCTTTCCACCTCAAAGGGACCGATGCGGTAGCCGGAGCTTTTTATCACATCGTCGGAGCGGCCTACAAACCAGTAGTAGCCGTCCTCATCCCGCCATGCCACGTCCCCGGTGTAGTAGACATCATCGTGCCACACACTAAGAGTGAGGGCCGGATCCCGGTAGTAGCCGCCGAACATGCTGTCCGGGCGGCGCTTGTCGGTGCGCACCACCAACTGGCCTTCCTCACCCATGCCGCAGGATGTGCCGTCTTCTCTTAGCAGGTCGATGTCGTAGCCCGGGGAGGGTTTGCCCATGGAACCGGGCTTGGGTTTCAACCAGGGGTAGATGGTGGCCATTACCACCGTAAGTTCCGTTTGGCCGTAACATTCGTGGAGCGCGAGCCCCGTGCCGACAAGGAACTGCTCGTATATCTCCGGGTTCAGGGGTTCCCCCGCAACGGAACAGTGTTTCAGTGCGGAAAAATCGTATTTCGATAAATCCTCTTTGATGAAGAAGCGGTACACCGTGGGGGGCGCGCAAAAAGTAGTAAGCTTGTACTTTTCGATAATCTTCAGCATCTCCTGAGGAACAAAGCGGTCGTAATCGTAGACGAAAACACCGGTCCCGCAGATCCACTGGCCGTAGATCTTCCCCCAGGCGGCCTTTGCCCAGCCGGTGTCCGCCACGGTAAGGTGGAGGCCGCCGGGGACAGCCTGGTGCCAGTACCGGGCGGTGAGGATGTGCCCCAGGGGATAGGCGAAGTTATGCTGTACCATCTTCGGCATCCCCGTGGTACCGGAAGTAAAGTAGAGGAGCATAATATCACTGTTGGTGTTCACCTTCGGGGGCCGCTTGAAATCTGCCGGGGCTTTTTCCCAAATGGCCTTAAAGTCCACCCACGGAAATTTGCTTCCTGAAGTCAAGCCCGATTTTGCGGCGGCAACAGCGGCCCATTCCGCCGGCTGTACGTCAGCGGGGGTGTGGACGGAGCGGACAAATGCCTTGTAACGCAGGGCTGCTTTTTTCCCCGGCGTCGCAGATAGTTTTACTGCGGCCTCGTCTACCCGGAGCATCACCTGTTCATCGTCCACGCAGATAATGGCGGCGATATCCGCAGCGTCACAGCGGTACACCATGTCCTTGGTGGTCAGGAGGTGGGTGGCGGGGATGGTGATGGCGCCGATCTTATGGAGGCCCAGGATGATGGGCCAGTATTCCCAGCGGCGCTTGAGGATCAGCATCACCGGGTCGCCCTTACCGATTCCTGCGGCGGTGAGCGCCGCGGCGGCCTTGTCGGAGAGGCGCTTAATATCGGCGTAGGTAAATTCCGCTTCGGCGCCAAGCTCGTCGCACCAGACCAGGGCGCGGGCATTGGATGTTTCCGCCGCCCGTGCATCCATCACATCCCAGGCAAAGTTGAAATTCTCCGGGATGGTCACCGAATTAGTGTTGGGGGCTCCGTCCCGGCTTAAAACCTATTGCCTTACCCGGGCGGAAGAGGGACCGCAAGTTATCCGGCGTCCCATGTATACCTACTGGAACCTGGCCAACAATTTTCACCATAAAAAAGGGGAGCCATTTCTGGTGGAGGCCTCTGCGGACACGGAACAAAAACCCGTCAACCTCAACACCCATCCGGGTCAGGAGTTTGACTATGTCCTTGAGGGCCGGCTTTTTATTTCCATCAGCGGCCATGAGATGGAGCTTGGCCCCGGTGACAGCGTGTATTATGATTCCAACGAGCCCCACGGCATGAAAGCCATTGGGGGAAAACGGGCCCGGTTTCTTGCCATGGTCCTTTAGGAGGCGCAGCGATGCTGATACTTGGCCTGACGTATAAGCATGTCATGGCCGTTCAAAACCCGGCAGCCCGCCGCAGCAGCCCTTGAGAGGAAGTGGGTGCGTTCCGGTTTGTAGATAAGGTCCATCACCACTTCTGTCCCC
>BNUW01000040.1 GCA_025997655.1 Spirochaetia bacterium | reverse complement strand
AACGGAGACTTTAAAGAAGTACTTTCCATCGGGCGTAGCGTTCGTAGTTGTAAGGGTGATATCCGTGGGTGTTGCGACAAAGGAAACCGGCGATACAATACTAACATCTACCGGTACGCCGCCGGGAATAGTACCGGAAGCATTGCTGAACCACTCAATCGTTACGGTCTTTCCACCCGTGATACCCTGGGTATAAACCCCAAACTTTGCGCTTCCCGTTACACGTGCCGAAATTGTCCCGACCTGCGGGTTGATATTGAGAACTCTTTTGGGGACCCCGGTATTGTTGGTAACCGGCTTGTTCACAAATGATTCGGTAAAATTGTCGTCCGCATCCAGCAGGTGTTTGGCGCTGTCCGCATTCCGGATATACGTCACCGTTATGTTGTTTTCACCAAAGGCCGCCGGTGAGGACAAGGTCAAGGTGATTGTCGCCCCGTTCACCAGCACGGTAGTTACAGACGGATTGCCCGCTATGCCGCTCACGGTAAAATCGGACGGATCAGGCGTACCGGTGACCGGCTCGGTAATTTCAATCACCAGGCTTACCCCGTCAACGACGGCTGCTTTGAATACCGGAAGCGGCGTGTCCACCTGGAGCTGCCCGACCCCCACAGATGTCAGGCTGCCGACATTCGGCAAATCGCCAACGACGACCCGGAAGTAATAGACGTCGTAGGGGGTTGCCGCCGTGGTGGTGAGCGTGAGGTATGCAGGGGTCGCAGGGTCTGTGGAAAAGGTTACCGGCGATTGGAAATTTACACCGGGGGGCGGAGCTGCGGGAGTCACCCCGGCAGTATCGCTAAACCACTCAAGCGTTACGGTCTTTGCACCGGTGATGCCGGTCGTTGTTACCGCATAGTTTGCGCTGCCGGGGGTACCGGCGACAACCGGAAGGCTCTGCGGACCGATGGTGGTGACCGTCGGGTTAGGATGGGGAGCATCCCAGGGGACAAGGTCGTGGATAATATTATTGCACCGCGTCAGGGACAGGCCTAGGGCAAGCAGTAGTAGTAACGCAGATTTGGTTTTCATTGTATCCAATCCTCCCCTTCGTTCAGCAGGGTAATCTCCGCCCGGTTGTTTTCGTAGCGGCCTTCTGCGGTGGCGTTGCTCATCAGGGGTTTCAGGCCGCCCCAGGGCCGGAAATAAATGCGTTTATCCGCTATGTTCTGGCTGCTAAGGGCCTCCAATATGACCTGTCCCCGCCAGAAGGACAGATCCATTTCCTCCCCAGGACGGCCCTCGGCGGCGACATGGCCCTCCACCTGAATTTTACGGCTCACCGGAACCTGCTTGATCGCATTGGCTATCGTCACCAGCCGGGGGTAGTCGGCAGGCACGATCTGATCCTTCCCGTCAATAAAATGGATGTTCCAGACAGTTAGTTTTATGCCCTGTGGAACTTCTTCAATGGCGATGTCCTTAACATTTTTAAGGGCGGCCTGAAGCGTGGGCAGCGTCGGTATCATTGGCTGAGAGACGGGCCGTACCGGAATACGCCGGGGCAGGCGGGGCTTAAAGGTAAGACCCGCCTCGACGGCGGGTATAAAAAAGAGCCCTTCGGCTTCCGGAATCATGTCCACCCCGCCTCCAATATGGAGACGGAGGACGGGGACCCGGTAAATTTCCCACACCAGATTAAGCCGAAGGGCGGCTATCAAATTCTGGGCAAAGGTTTCCTTTAGGCTGCCCTCCAGCCAATCCTTTTCTGTTGGATAGTGGTAGACTTTGTAGAGTATGGCGCCGGCCCCCACTTCCGGTTGTATCCCAAACCCCTTGGGAAGGAGGAAGGTATAGCCAAACTTGAACAGCAGGGGAAGGAGGTGAAGGTCCTCAACATACATCCGGTAGGGATCTATTCCCGCAAAATGGGTATAGCCGGATTCCAGGGAAAAGGCGAATTGCCGCCATTCATATCCCAGGGCGGCGCGAAAGGCCGGTTCCGGTTTCAAATATGACCAAAAATCAAAGGGTGCATTGGCAGGAAAGAGGTAATACTGGGCCATCCCCTTAATGAAAAAAGGCTGTTCCATCCACTCCACTATCTGGGCTTCGGTCCGAATAGGAAGGGCGAGCAGGATGACAAAGACGAGGCAGATTCTTAACAGAACAGGTTTTGCCACCATAACAACTCTAATAGTAAGTATATATCAATGATATTAATATTGGCAAGCGTATTTGTACGGTGGCCGGAGGCTTACAAAAATGCCCTGTTTGTATTAAATTTGCCTTATGAAAAGAACTTTTACCGGTAGTAATGAGGCCACGCAAATAGGGTCCCTGCCTAAATGGGATCTTTCTTCTATATATCTGTCATTTGATTCACCGGAGTACCGGCGGGACCTGCGGCAACTCCCGGAAAAGATTGCCGTTTTCCTAAAATTGCTGGAAACGCCCCTGCCCACCGGCGCCGGAATAGCCGCCGCCCTGCTTGCCCTGATACGGTTCTACGAGGAGGCGGGGGATTTGAGGGAAAATCTTGCGGCATATGCGGAGGCTGTCTACACCGCCGATACCCGGGACAGCCGGGCTATGGCGGAGATCAACGCCATAGCGTCGGCAGCCCTGCCCCTGGGAAAGGCGGCGGTGATTTTCCGGAACCGGCTTGTGGAGGCGTTCAAGGAGAACGGTGCGAAGGAGCCTGTGTTGGAGGCCCTGGATACAGAGGCTGCTTTAAAGCCCTACGGGTTTTTTATCCGGGAAAGCCTGGAAAAAGCGGCTTACCAGATGAGCCCCGACTTAGAGGACCTTGCCAATGATCTCGCCCGGTCCGGGGGTGATGCCTGGGGGCGGCTCCAGGAGGCGGTTTCCTCCACCGTAACGGCGCTGTGGGATTCGGTTACCGGGGAGCGCAAGACCGTGATTGCCCTGCGGGACCTGGCCCACAACGGCGACCGCAGTATTCGGGAACGGGCTTACAAGGCGGAGCTTGCGGCGTGGCAATCCATGGAGATACCCCTGGCGGCGTCCCTGAACGGCGTTAAGGGGACCACCCTGACGGTGGATAAGCGGCGGGGCTGGAAATCGCCGTTGCAGAAATCCGCCTTCCAGTCCCGGCTGAGCGAAAAGGCATTGGGGGCGCTTATCAGAGAAATGGAACATTCCCTGCCCCTATTCCGCCGCTACCTGAAATCAAAAGCTTCTTTGCTGGGGGTTAAGGCATGTGCTTTTTATGATCTCTTTGCGCCGGTGGAGTCAGACCCTCGGTCTGCGGATTCAAAAAAGTGGACCTGGACCGGGGCGACGGAATTCATTATCGAGCAATTCACCGTCTTTGACCCTGACATGGGGGCTTTTGCCCGGAAGGCCGTTTCCCACTCCTGGATAGACGCCCTTGGCCGGGAGGGGAAAATCGGCGGGGCCTACTGCACAGATTTTCCCCTGGCGGGGGAGTCCCGGATACTCTGCAACTTCGAGGGGTCCTTCGACTCGGTTTTCACCGTGGCCCACGAATTGGGTCACGCCTGGCATCATGAGCTGATCAAGGACCTCCCCCGGTTCCGGTCCGCCTACCCCATGACCCTGGCGGAAACGGCGAGCATCTTTGCGGAGACCATCATCTTTGAGGGCGCACTGGGCGCTGCCGCCAGTGACGGCGCCCGGATCGCCCTTATTGAGGGGAACCTTAAGGACTGCTGTCAGGTTATTGTGGATATCCTTTCCCGGTTTTACTTTGAGACCGCCCTTTTTGAACGCCGGGACAAGGCGGAACTAAGCGCGGAGGAACTCTGCGCCCTGATGACTGATGCCCAGAAGAAAACCTACGGGGACGGCCTTGACCCCGCGCTGCTCCACCCCTATATGTGGGCGGTTAAGAGCCACTATTATAACCCCGGCCTGGCGTTTTATAATTACCCCTATGCTTTCGGGCAGCTCTTTTCCCTGGGGCTTTTTGTACGGGCCAGGCAGGAGGGCCGGGGGTTCGCCGGAGAGTATAGGGAGATGCTCCGGCTCACCGGGCAGGCGACTGCGGCGGCGGTAGCCAAATCGGCGGGGTTCGATATTGAGGACGGCGCTTTCTGGCAGGATGGTATCGCCCTTATCGCGGATCGGGTGGCGGAGTTTGAAAAGCTGGCGGGGGGAAAAAAACGGTGAGTGTGAATATTTCGATTTTAGGAGCAGGCGCCTGGGGAACGGCGGTGGCAAAGGTACTTGCGGAAAAGGGAAACGATGTGTTGATCTGGAGCCACAGTAAATCTACTCTGGAGGACATAAATATATACCATACCAATTCCCGTTATCTGCCCGATGTGATCCTGCCGAATAATCTCCAGGCCTGCGATGATATTCTTGAAGTGGTGAACGGCAGGGAATACCTCATCCTGGCGGTTCCTTCACTATTTCTGCTGGATACGGTGAAGCAGATTCTGACCTCTCCATCCATACGGGAAGGGGAGACTGCCATTGCGGTACTCACCAAGGGCTTCCTCCCTTCTGCGGGAAATACCGCCAAGGGGCCGCGGCTGATCCTGGAAACCCTGGAGGATTACCTGCCGGGATTTTACCGGCAGTCCCTGGTTTATATCGCCGGGCCCAGCCATGCCGAAGAGGTTTCCCGGGGGAAGATCACCGGCCTTATCGCCGCCAGCGAGAGCGCAAAAAATTCCATACGGTTCCGGGACCTTTTGAAAAGCCCCCGGCTGCTGGTTTTTTCTTCCTTCGATGTCCGGGGGGTGCAGGTGGCGGCGGCGGCGAAGAACGTTGTTGCCATCGCCTTTGGGATGCTGGATGCCCTGAAAACCGCCAATTCTTATTTCGGCATGGAGGATGTGTTTGGGGATGGCACCGCATCACTGCTGCTGGCCGCGGGGCTCAACGAAATACAGACCCTGGGTAAGGCCATGGGGGCAACCCACGCGGAAACCTTCACCTCCATTTCCGGGGTGGGGGATCTGGATGTTACCTGCCGCTCCGTATTCGGCAGGAACCGCCGCTTTGGCCGTGAAATTATCGAGAAAAATATTTTGAAGCCCTTCAGTAACCTGGATGATATCATCGACAGGATCGCCGAGATTGGATATCTGCCCGAGGGGGTGGTTGCGGTCAAGCACGTAAAAGCCCTTGCAGAAAAACTAAAACTAAAGATGCCCATCGCCACGGGGCTCTATCAAATACTCAACCGCGAGACCGAGCCGGATGACTTTCTGCGTATCTTCTTAAAAGGAATGGAATAATACTATGTTAGATAAACTAACGGCAAAAATTTCCGATGCCCTCCGTGTTGTTGCGGGGAAGGCGACGATCACCGAAAAAAACATTGACGATGCGGTGGATGCCATCAAGATGGCCCTGCTGGAGGCGGATGTAAACCTCCGGGTGGTCCGCCGGTTTGTTAATGCTACTATCGAAGAGGCCAAGGGGGAGAAGGTTCTCCGGGCGGTTGATCCGGGTCAGCAATTCGTCAAGATTGTCCATGACAAGCTGACCAGTTATCTAGGGGACACAAAACAAGACCTGCAGCTCAAGGGGCCGGACACTATTTCGGTGATCCTCATGCTGGGGCTGCAAGGTTCGGGGAAAACCACCAGTTCCGCAAAGCTGGCCCTGCGGCTCAAGAAGGACGGACGCAAACCCCTGTTGGCGGCCTGCGATCTGGTGCGGCCTGCGGCTATGGAACAGTTGACGGTGTTAGGAAACCAGATCGGCGTGCCGGTGTACAAGGAAGAGGGCGCCAAGGATAGTGTTGCGGTGTTTAAGGACGCCATGAACCATGCCCGGAAAAACATGCTGGACACCCTTATTGTTGATACCACAGGCCGACTGCAAATAGACGAGCCCATGATGGCGGAACTTTCCCGGCTCAAGGACGCCGCCAAGCCTGACGAACTGCTTCTGGTGGCGGACTCTATGACCGGCCAGTCCGCGGTGGATATCGCCAAAACCTTTGACGAAAAAATCGGCCTCACCGGTGTTATCCTCACCAAGTTTGATTCCGACACCCGTGGTGGCGCGGCGCTGTCCCTTAAGACCATTACCGGCAAGCCCCTCAAGTTTGTGGGGGTGGGGGAAAGACCTGAGGACTTTGAAGTTTTCCACCCGGAGCGTATGGCCAGCCGCATCCTCGGTATGGGTGATGTGGTAAGCCTGGTGGAAAAAGCCCAGGAGGTGATCGACCGGAAGGAAGCGGAAGAGCTTCGGAAGAAAATGGAGAAGGAAAACTTCACCCTGGAGGATTATCTGAGCCAAATCCGGTCCATGAAGAAGATGGGCTCCCTCCAGTCTATACTGGAAATGGTGCCGGGGATGGCGGGACAGGTCAGCGAAGATGATATCAACAAGGCGGAGCTGAAATATCATGAGGCTATTATTTCCTCCATGACCCGGAAGGAACGGGCCAACCACCTGATCATCGGCCCCGCCCGCCGTTCCCGGATTGCACGGGGTTCCGGTACCTCGGTGGCCGAGGTGGGGAGGCTGCTCAAAAAGTTTGAGAAGATGCGGACCATGATGAAGAAGATGTCCAAAATGAGCAGGAACCCTGCGGCGGCGCAGGCGATGTTGGGAAGGATGGGGCAGTTTCAGGGACGGTAATAGGCAAGCATTTTTTTAACAGGAATTACTGAGTTATTTTCCCAACAAAATCCGAGCGTATTCACCATTTGTTTTAATATATCCAAAGAGGGATTTTTCCCTTGTAAGGATTCGGCTTGTTTAGCAAGCTGGTTCAGACCTTTTGAACGAGCTACGTCATTAATTGCATCAAACATAAGAGTTGTGTTTCCATCTGAAAACATATCTTCAAGATAAAAAGCCATTTCATTTTTTGATTTAAAATCCTCAGCGGCATCCCAATCAGTAATATCATTATCATTAACGGCCTCAACAGACTTTTGAGTTCTTAGTGTTGTTTTATTTTCCGAAAGTAAAGAATTCATCTCTTTAATCTCCTCTTAATATCTTCTGCAGTTTCCCCGCGATCTGGTCCTCAATTTCCTGCATGGCAGCCAGGGTTACTGCGTTGGGAATGTGCACTTTGCCGCATTCGGGGCATATATCCCCATCATATTCGCCGTCAATCCCGATTCCCGCAACTGCGGTTTCTTTTACTTTATTCATACGATAACCCCTCCATCAAATATACCCCACCCCGTCCGCTCCGTCCACCTTCCTTGCGCCATCATCACTTTCGCACCACCGACTATCCCACAAAAAGGGACGGCCGTCGTGCTCAGGCAAAAGTGGTGACAGTCACTCCTGCGCTCCCCACACTAATGTAAGCGATTTGGTTTATTATAATTTCTCCGAGGCAACACCTACAACTTGTGCTGTTTCTGAATCTAATGCCCTTAAGCGTAATCGACGAAGATCACCATCCCCGTCTACCCTTCCAGTTACAATTACACTCGCTCCAGCAATTTTACCGATTGAAGCAGCCGTTTTATCATCCACTTCACCACTCACGCCAAAATTTTGTTCCCTACGTAATTGGTCTAACTGGCTTCTATCAGTTATAAAATAACCTTCATTTACCCATATATATTCAAGTTCACCAACAACATATTCTGTTGTGCTTCTATCCTGTGCGGTAATATATACAATAGCAATTCTTGATCTTGGCGGAACATTTTTTAGAGTTTGTTCAGCGGCCCTTGCCAATGCTCCTTCTACGCCTTTTGCATTAGCATTGTTACGCCCTGTTACAGAATTGTAAAGTACAACATCTCCAGAAGCCGTTACATTCTGGAAAAGACCATAAAATATACTAAGAATGTGGAAACTTCCAGCAACACGTACATTCCTAATATCTATATTTCCTTTAAATCCTTTTCGTTGAGCCTCTTTTTTCAATTCAGAAATTGCCTTGTTTTCAAGGGAACTTTTTGAGGCAAAACTGAGTGAAAGCCAACTTTTTGTTACGGATCCTAAAACCTCTATTTCGGTTCGTGCATTGGGGTCTATTTGATTTGCTTCCAACGATATACAAGAATTCAGAAGCACAAGTATTCCCAATGAAACAATTAAAACAAGACCTTTTCTTTTCATAACATCCTCCGTTATTTTGCACCGCCATGGATGACGGTGTATATCAACAAAACCATCATTATTTTTATCAAAATGTCAATTCATTTTTCAAAAAATTTCAAGTTTTTATGGCGTATAACGTTCTAGGTTTGCGACGTTTTCCGGCGGATAAAGCGGCTTGTCCGCCCGCCGGAAAATGTGTCGGAGCGACCGTTAGGGAGCGGAGACCAAGCCGCTACCGCGGCGCAGCGCAAACCGTTTGTTAAACGATGTAAAAACCTGCTACGAAGCCGCCCGCATGGACGCGGGCGGTTTTTTTCAATTCTGCTTTATTTCCGTACAACAGACATATCAGTAAGTACATTGTTGTTACAGTTTTACCTTCCGTATGCAGTTGTTTCCCGAGTCTGCAACATAGATATACTCGTTTCCATCGACCGCTAAACTGAAAGACTGATTAAATTTTGCCTCCGCAATAGTCCCATCCAAATAACCATGTGTACTTCCGGCAATAGTTGTTTTTACCCCTACGGGTGTGATTTTATATAGGCGGGCATAATCATCCATAGCATATACATTATCACTACTATCAACTCCTATGGCATGTGGATAAAGAAAACCACTGGCAAGGACAGACACCTCTCCTGCCAGAGGTATTTTCCGTATATTACTACCATTGGTATTTGCAACATAGATATTCCCACTGCTGTCAATAATTATACCACGAGGTGAATTGAAACCACTGGCAGGAAGAGTAGTCACAACACCAGCCGGAGTGATTTTACGTATTTTATTATTACCTGTGTCTGTAACATAGATATTCCCATCGCTATCGACTGCTATACCAGAAGCACCACTAAATTTTGCTTCCGAACCAGTTCCATCAGAAGAACCGCTAGTGCCACTTCCGGCAAGGGTAGTAACCACTCCAGAGGAGGTGATTTTTCGTATACGATTATTCCCATATTCCGTAACATAGACAGTTCCATTATTGTCGACAGTGAGACGCCACGGGCTATTGAATTGAGCCTCTGGAGTGGTTACTACCCTTGCCGGAAGTGGCACTAGCGGTTCTTCTGATGGAACTGGTTCGGAAGCAAAATTTAGTGGTGCTTCTGGTATAGCAGTCGATAGCGATGGGAATATCTATGTTACAGACACAGGTAATAATAAAATACGTAAAATCACTCCGGCTGGTGTTGTGACTACTCTTCCTGCCAGTGGTTTCAATTCACCTCGTGGTATAATTATTGACAGCAGTGGGAATATCTATGTTGCAAATACCAATGGTAGTAATATACGGAAAATACCTCTGGCAGGAGAGGTGTCTGTCCTTGCCAGTGGTTTTCTTTATCCACATGCCATAGGAGTTGATAGTAGTGATAATGTATATGCTATGGATGATTATGCCCGCCTATATAAAATCACACCCGTAGGGGTAAAAACAACTATTGCCGGAAGTACACATGGTTATTTGGATGGGACTATTGCGGAGGCAAAATTTAATCAGTCTTTCAGTTTAGCGGTCGATGGAAACGAGTATATCTATGTTGCAGACTCGGGAAACAACTGCATACGGAAGGTAAAACTGTAACAACAATGTACTTACTGATATGTCTGTTGTACGGAAATAAAGCAGAATTGAAAAAAACCGCCCGCGTCCATGCGGGCGGCTTCGTAGCAGGTTTTTACATCGTTTAACAAACGGTTTGCGCTGCGCCGCGGTAGCGGCTTGGTCTCCGCTCCCTAACGGTCGCTCCGACACATTTTCCGGCGGGCGGACAAGCCGCTTTATCCGCCGGAAAACGTCGCAAACCTAGAACGTTATACGCCATAAAAACTTGAAATTTTTTGAAAAATGAATTGACATTTTGATAAAAATAATGATGGTTTTGTTGATATACACCGTCATCCATGGCGGTGCAAAATAACGGAGGATGTTATGAAAAGAAAAGGTCTTGTTTTAATTGTTTCATTGGGAATACTTGTGCTTCTGAATTCTTGTATATCGTTGGAAGCAAATCAAATAGACCCCAATGCACGAACCGAAATAGAGGTTTTAGGATCCGTAACAAAAAGTTGGCTTTCACTCAGTTTTGCCTCAAAAAGTTCCCTTGAAAACAAGGCAATTTCTGAATTGAAAAAAGAGGCTCAACGAAAAGGATTTAAAGGAAATATAGATATTAGGAATGTACGTGTTGCTGGAAGTTTCCACATTCTTAGTATATTTTATGGTCTTTTCCAGAATGTAACGGCTTCTGGAGATGTTGTACTTTACAATTCTGTAACAGGGCGTAACAATGCTAATGCAAAAGGCGTAGAAGGAGCATTGGCAAGGGCCGCTGAACAAACTCTAAAAAATGTTCCGCCAAGATCAAGAATTGCTATTGTATATATTACCGCACAGGATAGAAGCACAACAGAATATGTTGTTGGTGAACTTGAATATATATGGGTAAATGAAGGTTATTTTATAACTGATAGAAGCCAGTTAGACCAATTACGTAGGGAACAAAATTTTGGCGTGAGTGGTGAAGTGGATGATAAAACGGCTGCTTCAATCGGTAAAATTGCTGGAGCGAGTGTAATTGTAACTGGAAGGGTAGACGGGGATGGTGATCTTCGTCGATTACGCTTAAGGGCATTAGATTCAGAAACAGCACAAGTTGTAGGTGTTGCCTCGGAGAAATTATAATAAACCAAATCGCTTACATTAGTGTGGGGAGCGCAGGAGTGACTGTCACCACTTTTGCCTGAGCACGACGGCCGTCCCTTTTTGTGGGATAGTCGGTGGTGCGAAAGTGATGATGGCGCAAGGAAGGTGGACGGAGCGGACGGGGTGGGGTATATTTGATGGAGGGGTTATCGTATGAATAAAGTAAAAGAAACCGCAGTTGCGGGAATCGGGATTGACGGCGAATATGATGGGGATATATGCCCCGAATGCGGCAAAGTGCACATTCCCAACGCAGTAACCCTGGCTGCCATGCAGGAAATTGAGGACCAGATCGCGGGGAAACTGCAGAAGATATTAAGAGGAGATTAAAGAGATGAATTCTTTACTTTCGGAAAATAAAACAACACTAAGAACTCAAAAGTCTGTTGAGGCCGTTAATGATAATGATATTACTGATTGGGATGCCGCTGAGGATTTTAAATCAAAAAATGAAATGGCTTTTTATCTTGAAGATATGTTTTCAGATGGAAACACAACTCTTATGTTTGATGCAATTAATGACGTAGCTCGTTCAAAAGGTCTGAACCAGCTTGCTAAACAAGCCGAATCCTTACAAGGGAAAAATCCCTCTTTGGATATATTAAAACAAATGGTGAATACGCTCGGATTTTGTTGGGAAAATAACTCAGTAATTCCTGTTAAAAAAATGCTTGCCTATTACCGTCCCTGAAACTGCCCCATCCTTCCCAACATCGCCTGCGCCGCCGCAGGGTTCCTGCTCATTTTGGACATCTTCTTCATCATGGTCCGCATCTTCTCAAACTTTTTGAGCAGCCTCCCCACCTCGGCCACCGAGGTACCGGAACCCCGTGCAATCCGGGAACGGCGGGCGGGGCCGATGATCAGGTGGTTGGCCCGTTCCTTCCGGGTCATGGAGGAAATAATAGCCTCATGATATTTCAGCTCCGCCTTGTTGATATCATCTTCGCTGACCTGTCCCGCCATCCCCGGCACCATTTCCAGTATAGACTGGAGGGAGCCCATCTTCTTCATGGACCGGATTTGGCTCAGATAATCCTCCAGGGTGAAGTTTTCCTTCTCCATTTTCTTCCGAAGCTCTTCCGCTTCCTTCCGGTCGATCACCTCCTGGGCTTTTTCCACCAGGCTTACCACATCACCCATACCGAGGATGCGGCTGGCCATACGCTCCGGGTGGAAAACTTCAAAGTCCTCAGGTCTTTCCCCCACCCCCACAAACTTGAGGGGCTTGCCGGTAATGGTCTTAAGGGACAGCGCCGCGCCACCACGGGTGTCGGAATCAAACTTGGTGAGGATAACACCGGTGAGGCCGATTTTTTCGTCAAAGGTTTTGGCGATATCCACCGCGGACTGGCCGGTCATAGAGTCCGCCACCAGAAGCAGTTCGTCAGGCTTGGCGGCGTCCTTGAGCCGGGAAAGTTCCGCCATCATGGGCTCGTCTATTTGCAGTCGGCCTGTGGTATCAACAATAAGGGTGTCCAGCATGTTTTTCCGGGCATGGTTCATGGCGTCCTTAAACACCGCAACACTATCCTTGGCGCCCTCTTCCTTGTACACCGGCACGCCGATCTGGTTTCCTAACACCGTCAACTGTTCCATAGCCGCAGGCCGCACCAGATCGCAGGCCGCCAACAGGGGTTTGCGTCCGTCCTTCTTGAGCCGCAGGGCCAGCTTTGCGGAACTGGTGGTTTTCCCCGAACCTTGCAGCCCCAGCATGAGGATCACCGAAATAGTGTCCGGCCCCTTGAGCTGCAGGTCTTGTTTTGTGTCCCCTAGATAACTGGTCAGCTTGTCATGGACAATCTTGACGAATTGCTGACCCGGATCAACCGCCCGGAGAACCTTCTCCCCCTTGGCCTCTTCGATAGTAGCATTAACAAACCGGCGGACCACCCGGAGGTTTACATCCGCCTCCAGCAGGGCCATCTTGATGGCATCCACCGCATCGTCAATGTTTTTTTCGGTGATCGTCGCCTTCCCCGCAACAACACGGAGGGCATCGGAAATTTTTGCCGTTAGTTTATCTAACATAGTATTATTCCATTCCTTTTAAGAAGATACGCAGAAAGTCATCCGGCTCGGTCTCGCGGTTGAGTATTTGATAGAGCCCCGTGGCGATGGGCATCTTTAGTTTTAGTTTTTCTGCAAGGGCTTTTACGTGCTTGACCGCAACCACCCCCTCGGGCAGATATCCAATCTCGGCGATCCTGTCGATGATATCATCCAGGTTACTGAAGGGCTTCAAAATATTTTTCTCGATAATTTCACGGCCAAAGCGGCGGTTCCTGCCGAATACGGAGCGGCAGGTAACATCCAGATCCCCCACCCCGGAAATGGAGGTGAAGGTTTCCGCGTGGGTTGCCCCCATGGCCTTACCCAGGGTCTGTATTTCGTTGAGCCCCGCGGCCAGCAGCAGTGATGCGGTGCCATCCCCAAACACATCCTCCATGCCGAAATAAGAATTGGCGGTTTTCAGGGCATCCAGCATCCCAAAGGCGATGGCAACAACGTTCTTCGCCGCCGCCGCCACCTGCACCCCCCGGACATCGAAGGAAGAAAAAACCAGCAGCCGGGGGCTTTTCAAAAGGTCCCGGAACCGTATGGAATTTTTTGCGCTCTCGCTGGCGGCGATAAGGCCGGTGATCTTCCCCCGGGAAACCTCTTCGGCATGGCTGGGCCCGGCGATATAAACCAGGGACTGCCGGTAAAATCCCGGCAGGTAATCCTCCAGGGTTTCCAGGATCAGCCGCGGCCCCTTGGCGGTATTTCCCGCAGAAGGGAGGAAGCCCTTGGTGAGTACCGCAATGGCAGTCTCCCCTTCCCGTATGGATGGAGAGGTCAGAATCTGCTTCACCGTATCCAGCAGAAATAGTGAAGGAACCGCCAGGATGAGGTATTCCCTGCCGTTCACCACTTCAAGAATATCATCGCAGGCCTGGAGATTATTCGGCAGGATCACATCGGGCAGATAACGGGAATTGGTATGGTATATATTTATGTCCTCCAGAGTAGATTTACTGTGGCTCCAGATCAACACATCGTTTCCCTTTTCCGCAAGTACCTTTGCCACCGCCGTTCCCCAGGCGCCTGCTCCTAAAATCGAAATATTCACACTCACCGTTTTTTTCCCCCCGCCAGCTTTTCAAACTCCGCCACCCGATCCGCGATAAGGGCGATACCATCCTGCCAGAAAGCGCCGTCCTCAATATCGAACCCCGCCGATTTGGCTACCGCCGCCGCAGTCGCCTGCCCGGTGAGCCGGAGCATCTCCCTATACTCTCCGGCGAACCCCCGGCCCTCCTGCCTGGCCCGTACAAAAAGCCCCAGGGAAAAGAGCTGCCCGAAAGCATAGGGGTAATTATAAAACGCCAGGCCGGGGTTATAATAGTGGCTCTTAACCGCCCACATATAGGGGTGGAGCAGCGCGGGGTCAAGGCCGTCCCCGTAGGTTTTCTTCTGGGCATCAGTCATCAGGGCGCAGAGTTCCTCCGCGCTTAGTTCCGCCTTGTCCCGGCGTTCAAAAAGGGCGGTCTCAAAGTAAAACCGGGAAAGGATATCCACAATAACCTGACAGCAGTCCTTAAGGTTCCCCTCAATAAGGGCGATCCGGGCGCCGTCACTGGCGGCAGCGCCCAGTGCGCCCTCAAAGATGATGGTCTCCGCAAAGATGCTCGCCGTTTCCGCCAGGGTCATGGGGTAGGCGGACCGGAACCGGGGGAGGTCCTTGATCAGCTCATGATGCCAGGCGTGACCCAATTCGTGGGCCACGGTGAAAACCGAGTCGAAGGACCCCTCGAAGTTGCAGAGTATCCGGGACTCCCCCGCCAGGGGAAAATCTGTGCAGTAGGCCCCGCCGATTTTCCCCTCCCGGCCAAGGGCGTCTATCCAGGAGTGGGAAACGGCCTTCCGGGCAAAAGCCCCCATGTCAGGGTCAAAGACGGTGAATTGCTCGATAATGAATTCCGTCGCCCCGGTCCAGGTCCACTTTTTTGAATCCGCAGACCGAGGGTCTGACTCCACCGGCGCAAAGAGATCATAAAAAGCACATGCCTTAACCCCCAGCAAAGAAGCTTTTGATTTCAGGTAGCGGCGGAATAGGGGCAGGGAATGTTCCATTTCTCTGATAAGCGCCCCCAATGCCTTTTCGCTCAGCCGGGACTGGAAGGCGGATTTCTGCAACGGCGATTTCCAGCCCCGCCGCTTATCCACCGTCAGGGTGGTCCCCTTAACGCCGTTCAGGGACGCCGCCAGGGGTATCTCCATGGATTGCCACGCCGCAAGCTCCGCCTTGTAAGCCCGTTCCCGAATACTGCGGTCGCCGTTGTGGGCCAGGTCCCGCAGGGCAATCACGGTCTTGCGCTCCCCGGTAACCGAATCCCACAGCGCCGTTACGGTGGAGGAAACCGCCTCCTGGAGCCGCCCCCAGGCATCACCCCCGGACCGGGCGAGATCATTGGCAAGGTCCTCTAAGTCGGGGCTCATCTGGTAAGCCGCTTTTTCCAGGCTTTCCCGGATAAAAAACCCGTAGGGCTTTAAAGCAGCCTCTGTATCCAGGGCCTCCAACACAGGCTCCTTCGCACCGTTCTCCTTGAACGCCTCCACAAGCCGGTTCCGGAAAATCACCGCCGCCTTTCCCAGGGGCAGGGCTGCCGACGCTATGGCGTTGATCTCCGCCATAGCCCGGCTGTCCCGGGTATCGGCGGTGTAGACAGCCTCCGCATATGCCGCAAGATTTTCCCTCAAATCCCCCGCCTCCTCGTAGAACCGTATCAGGGCAAGCAGGGCGGCGGCTATTCCGGCGCCGGTGGGCAGGGGCGTTTCCAGCAATTTTAGGAAAACGGCAATCTTTTCCGGGAGTTGCCGCAGGTCCCGCCGGTACTCCGGTGAATCAAATGACAGATATATAGAAGAAAGATCCCATTTAGGCAGGGACCCTATTTGCGTGGCCTCATTACTACCGGTAAAAGTTCTTTTCATAAGGCAAATTTAATACAAACAGGGCATTTTTGTAAGCCTCCGGCCACCGTACAAATACGCTTGCCAATATTAATATCATTGATATATACTTACTATTAGAGTTGTTATGGTGGCAAAACCTGTTCTGTTAAGAATCTGCCTCGTCTTTGTCATCCTGCTCGCCCTTCCTATTCGGACCGAAGCCCAGATAGTGGAGTGGATGGAACAGCCTTTTTTCATTAAGGGGATGGCCCAGTATTACCTCTTTCCTGCCAATGCACCCTTTGATTTTTGGTCATATTTGAAACCGGAACCGGCCTTTCGCGCCGCCCTGGGATATGAATGGCGGCAATTCGCCTTTTCCCTGGAATCCGGCTATACCCATTTTGCGGGAATAGATCCCTACCGGATGTATGTTGAGGACCTTCACCTCCTTCCCCTGCTGTTCAAGTTTGGCTATACCTTCCTCCTTCCCAAGGGGTTTGGGATACAACCGGAAGTGGGGGCCGGCGCCATACTCTACAAAGTCTACCACTATCCAACAGAAAAGGATTGGCTGGAGGGCAGCCTAAAGGAAACCTTTGCCCAGAATTTGATAGCCGCCCTTCGGCTTAATCTGGTGTGGGAAATTTACCGGGTCCCCGTCCTCCGTCTCCATATTGGAGGCGGGGTGGACATGATTCCGGAAGCCGAAGGGCTCTTTTTTATACCCGCCGTCGAGGCGGGTCTTACCTTTAAGCCCCGCCTGCCCCGGCGTATTCCGGTACGGCCCGTCTCTCAGCCAATGATACCGACGCTGCCCACGCTTCAGGCCGCCCTTAAAAATGTTAAGGACATCGCCATTGAAGAAGTTCCACAGGGCATAAAACTAACTGTCTGGAACATCCATTTTATTGACGGGAAGGATCAGATCGTGCCTGCCGACTACCCCCGGCTGGTGACGATAGCCAATGCGATCAAGCAGGTTCCGGTGAGCCGTAAAATTCAGGTGGAGGGCCATGTCGCCGCCGAGGGCCGTCCTGGGGAGGAAATGGATCTGTCCTTCTGGCGGGGACAGGTCATATTGGAGGCCCTTAGCAGCCAGAACATAGCGGATAAACGCATTTATTTCCGGCCCTGGGGCGGCCTGAAACCCCTGATGAGCAACGCCACCGCAGAAGGCCGCTACGAAAACAACCGGGCGGAGATTACCCTGCTGAACGAAGGGGAGGATTGGATACAATGAAAACCAAATCTGCGTTACTACTACTGCTTGCCCTAGGCCTGTCCCTGACGCGGTGCAATAATATTATCCACGACCTTGTCCCCTGGGATGCTCCCCATCCTAACCCGACGGTCACCACCATCGGTCCGCAGAGCCTTCCGGTTGTCGCCGGTACCCCCGGCAGCGCAAACTATGCGGTAACAACGACCGGCATCACCGGTGCAAAGACCGTAACGCTTGAGTGGTTTAGCGATACTGCCGGGGTGACTCCCGCAGCTCCGCCCCCCGGTGTAAATTTCCAATCGCCGGTAACCTTTTCCACAGACCCTGCGACCCCTGCATACCTCACGCTCACCACCACGGCGGCAACCCCCTACGACGTCTATTACTTCCGGGTCGTCGTTGGCGATTTGCCGAATGTCGGCAGCCTGACATCTGTGGGGGTCGGGCAGCTCCAGGTGGACACGCCGCTTCCGGTATTCAAAGCAGCCGTCGTTGACGGGGTAAGCCTGGTGATTGAAATTACCGAGCCGGTCACCGGTACGCCTGATCCGTCCGATTTTACCGTGAGCGGCATAGCGGGCAATCCGTCTGTAACTACCGTGCTGGTGAACGGGGCGACAATCACCTTGACCTTGTCCTCACCGGCGGCCTTTGGTGAAAACAACATAACGGTGACGTATATCCGGAATGCGGACAGCGCCAAACACCTGCTGGATGCGGACGACAATTTTACCGAATCATTTGTGAACAAGCCGGTTACCAACAATACCGGGGTCCCCAAAAGAGTTCTCAATATCAACCCGCAGGTCGGGACAATTTCGGCACGTGTAACGGGAAGCGCAAAGTTTGGGGTTTATACCCAGGGTATCACGGGTGGAAAGACCGTAACGATTGAGTGGTTCAGCAATGCTTCCGGTACTATTCCCGGCGGCGTACCGGTAGATGTTAGTATTGTATCGCCGGTTTCCTTTGTCGCAACACCCACGGATATCACCCTTACAACTACGAACGCTACGCCCGATGGAAAGTACTTCTTTAAAGTCTCCGTT
>BNUW01000039.1 GCA_025997655.1 Spirochaetia bacterium | reverse complement strand
ATCTGTTTTTGTGTGGGGTGCGCCAACGGATAGAACCCGAAAATGTACGCCAGAAATGATGGCATGAAAAAATGTTTTTTTTCCTCCCCCGCCTGGGGAAAAAATTTATTAAGGCTCTCCCAAACAACCTCAAAAACGCCGTTTATTTCCCGCTTGAATTCCGTGATTTTTTCAAGGCTGCATTGCTTTTCAATGTTGGTATTCAAAATGACCAGCAGCCGGAGCATTTTGTCATGAGGGACAACCGTGTTCGTAAAAACACCGCAGTATTGTTCCTTGCTCAAGGTCTCCGCGGCATCGAATTCCGCTTTCAGCGCGGCCTCCCAATCCAGCATTTCCCGCTTGAGCAAATCAAGCAAAACCTCGTCCTTCGTTTTGTAATAGAGATAGATGGTCGGCCGTTTGAAGGAAGTCAAGGCTGAAATGGCCTTAAAATTGACCCCTCATAACCGCCCGTTGACATACTGTTATCTTTGTATTATATGTAGATGACATTGTGTCAGTTATACTTGTTGAAAAGGTATCTTCAAGGAGGACAAATGAAGAAACTTTTGTTTTTGGCGGTAATCTTATTTTGCATGGGGGTAAACATGGAAGCGCAGACCGGGACACAAAAAATTCTCGTGGCGTATTTTTCCTGGAGCGGGAACGCCAAGGCTCTTGCCGGACAAATAGCAGGAGAAACAGGCGGGGAACTGTTTGAGATAAAAACCGTAACGGTCTATCCCGACACTTACAATGAATGTATTGCCGTAGCCAAAGAGGAGCAAAACAGAAACGCCCGTCCCGCGCTTTCCGGGAGCGTTGCAAACATGGCGCAATACAGTACCGTCATTTTGTGTTATCCTGCCTGGTGGGGAACCCTTCCAATGGGAGTTTTCACCTTTCTTGAAGCCTACGATTTTTCGGGTAAGATGATCTATCCCCTTGTTACCCACGGGGGCAGCCGTTTTGGGCGCAGTCTTGAGGATCTGAAAAAACTCTGCCCCCGCGCCGTTATCGGAGAGGGCCTTTCCGTCAGCGCCTTTGACACGAACCCGAAAGACGCAACCAGAGTAACAACGCCAAACCGGGACATAACATCCTGGCTTCGCAAAATTGGCTTAGTACGGTAATGGAGGTACACAATGAAGAAAAATCTTGTATTCAAGAAGTTTGTTGGATATGCGGCACTATGCCTCATAGGTGGTGGTGTTGTTGGCTTCGCGCTTGTTTCGTGTAACAGTTCGGCGAGATTAGCGGAAACAAAATCAGCGGCTACTACGGCGGGAACAAGCGGAAATTCCGGTGTCGCTTCAAAAGTCTACGTTACCACTGACATCAGTCCGGCGGGGCTTATGGCGGCTTACAATGCTCTTGAGCAGAAACCGGACAATGCGACCATTACTTCCGGTAAGGTTGCGGTAAAAATGAGTACCGGAGAACCGCCCAACAGCAATTACCTTAGACCCGATTTGATAAAAGACTTGGTACAATCGGTAAACGGAACCATCGTTGAATCTAATACCGCCTACGGGGGACAAAGGGCCGGTACCGCCTTACATAAACAGGTAGCCAAAGACCACGGCTTTACCGCTATTGCCAAGGTTGACATACTGGACGAGAACGGCTCGGTTAGCCTCCCTGTTGTGGGCGGCGCATGGTTGAGTGAAAATTTTGTAGGCAGCCATTTTAAGAACTACGACTATTTTGTTGTCCTCTCCCATTTCAAGGGACACGCAATGGCCGGCCTCGGCGGGGCAATAAAAAACATTTCTATCGGTATTGCTTCATCAGAAGGTAAGGCGTGGATTCACAGCGCCGGTAAAAGCAGAACCAACCCCTGGGGCGGGGAACAGGACGCTTTTCTTGATTCAATGGCAGAGGCGGGGAAATCAGTTGTTGACAGTTTGAACGGCAGAATTCTTTATATCAACGTGATGAACAGGCTTTCGGTGGACTGCGATTGTAACGGTAATCCCACCGAACCTGATATGCATGACATCGGCATACTCGCGTCCCTTGATCCCGTGGCGCTGGATCAAGCCTGCGTTGATCTCGTGAATACCGCACCGGACGGAGCCTCGCTTATAGAGCGTATGACATCACGGAACGGTTACCGGACTATCGATCACGGAGCGGAAATCGGACTTGGCAGCAAAGAGTATGAGCTTATAAAACTATAGGATGTGAACATACTATGGTTGAAATCATACAACGGGAATTCATCTATCTCTGGTACTATTTTGACATTCAATTCCGGCAGATTTTCGGGTACTGGGTGCTGGGAATGGCGCTGGGTTCCCTTGTTTCCGTGTTCGGTAAAGAAAAAATACACACGCTTTTTGTCAAAATGCGGAACACGAAAATAGGCGCTTTTGGCGTAGTTCCCGCCTCGCTGTTGGGCATTGCTTCGCCGCTCTGTATGTATGGGACTATTCCGATTGCCGCCTCTTTTGCCGAAAAGGGCATGGCGGAGGACTGGATCGCCGCTTTTTGCATGAGTTCCGTTCTGCTTAATCCGCAGTTGCTTTTCTACAGCGCCGCCCTCGGACCTTCTGCCCTTGTTATCCGGTTTGTAATTTGTTTTTTATGCGGCGTGGCCGCCGGAATATGTGTCAAGCTGTTTTTCAAGAGAAAACCGTTTTTCAGATTTACTAAATTTGAACACATGACAAACCGGGACACCGACCCCAATCTTTTTTTGCGCTTCCTGAAAAACTTCGGCAGGAACATCAAGGCGACCGGGCTTTATTTTATCATCGGCATTGTCCTCTCCGCTCTCTTTCAGCGGTATGTACCACAGGAAGCCTTTGGTACATTATTCGGAAACAATAAAGGCTTCGGCGTGTTAATGGCGGCGACTATCGGCGTTCCCCTGTATGTATGCGGCGGCGGAACAATCCCGCTGCTTCAATCATGGCTTCTAAACGGCATGAGCATGGGTTCCACCGCTTCGTTTATGATCACCGGCCCGGCAACAAAAATCACCAATCTTGGCGCGTTAAAAATCGTGTTAGGGGTAAAACATTTTGCATTTTATTGGGTGTTTGTAATCACCTTTGCCTTGTCTTGCGGCCTTGCGATAGACTATATATTCAGAATTGGGTGAAAAGCGGAGGCGCGGCAATGGCAAAAAAACTAATAATACGTATAACGATTGATATTACCATGACTATTCTGTTTTTATGTGCTTACGCTTACCGCATCACCGGGGATACCACCCATGAATGGATAGGCGTTTCAATGTTTTCGTTAGTGGTGGCTCATACTATCATCAACCGCCGATGGTATAAGCAGATTTTCAAAGGCGCGTATAATTTCCGGCGCGTCATAAATACCGCTTTTAATGTGGCGATAGCCTTGGCAATGGGGGCGCTTATCATTACCGGTTTTTTGCAGTCCCGCGCCGTGCTTGCTTTTCTTGCCTTGCCCGGCGGAATGGCATTGCGGCAAATTCACACGACCGCCGCATACTGGCTTTTGTTCCTGATTGCCGTTCATATCGGGCTTCATTGGCAAATGATTATGAACGCCTTCCGTAAAATGCTAAAAATTAACGGTGAAAACCACGCACGAAAAATGATACTGCGTGTCATTGCGATTTTGATTGTTGCTTACGGCATTTGGTCGTCCTTTGACAGGGATATATTCGCAAAACTATTTCAGGGGTTTTCGTTTGACTACTGGGACGAAAGCCGTCCCGCCATTCTGTTTTTCACGGAAAACATCTCAATTATGGGAATATATGTTTTTGCAAGTTATTACCTTGTTAAACTATTTGAAACGAATAGCAAAAGGGATAATGTGAAAAAACAGGGGGTAGCGGAATAGACCGGCACGAAGCCCATAGGGGCGCTATATTCGATCCCCTACTGTCATTGTATCGCTTCTATGGTATACTGAGGCCATGAATTATCTAGAACTTCCGGTGTACAAACATAAGGACCTCATCCTCTCCGCCCTGGCGGATAATCAGGTGGTGGTGGTGGAAAGCCCCACGGGGTCGGGGAAAACCACGCAGATGCCGGTGATCCTCCACGATGCGGGCTACGCGAAGAACGGCATTATCGGGGTAACCCAGCCCCGCCGTATCGCCGCAGTTTCGGTGAGCGAGTTTATCGCCCGTCAGTTGGGGACGCCTATCCCCGGCTTGGTGAGCTATAAGATGCGGTTTGAGGACCGTACGGATCAAAATACGCGTATCAAAATCATGACCGACGGCATTCTGCTCCAGGAGATGAAACTGGACCCCTGGCTGTCCAAATACGACTGCCTCCTGGTGGACGAGGCCCATGAGCGGAGCCTTAACATCGACTTTATCCTGGGGCTCCTCAAGCGGGTGCTGGAATCCCGCCGGGAATTTAAGGTTATCGTTTCCTCCGCCACTATCAACGCCCAGGTTTTTTCCGCCTACTTCGGGGAATGTCCGGTGGTAAAGATCGACGCCATCACCTACCCCGTAACGTTGATCTACGACCCGCCCTCCCCCGCTCCGGAACTCCCGGCTGCCATAGGATTGTCGCCGGTGGCGGATCGGGGTAGGGATGGCGGCAGAGGCGGACGCGGCGGCAATACCCCAGGCCAAACCGGCAGACGGCCCGGCATCGCGCAGAACTCTTCCGAGGATATCCTGCTTGATAAGATAGTCTCCATTGTCAGCCGCTTTGTGGGGGATAAACGGGAGGGGGATTTGCTGATCTTCCTCTCCGGGGAGAAGATGATCAAGGAATGTATGAACCGGCTTTCCCAAAGCCCCGCCGGGAAGTACCTCCACATGGTCCCTCTCTACGGCCGGCTGGGGAAGGATGAACAGGAACGGGTTTTCGATGCGCCCCCCCGGGGGAAAACCAAGGCGGTGATCGCCACCAACATCGCCGAGACCTCGGTGACCATCGACGGGATCACGGCGGTGATCGACTCGGGGCTTGCCAAGCTGAACTTCTACAACCCCCGTACCTTCACCTCCAGCCTTATCGAAGGGCCGGTGTCCAAGGCGTCGGGGAACCAAAGAAAGGGCCGGGCGGGACGCACCCGTGAGGGAACCTGCTACCGGCTCTACACGCGCAAGGACTTTGAGAACCGCCCCCTCTTTACCACCGAGGAAATCTACCGCACCGACCTTTCCGAGGTGGTGCTCCGTATGGCCGACCTGGGAATCACCGCCTTTGAGGAATTTGATTTCATATCTCCCCCAAACCGGGAGGGGCTTTTTGCCGCCATCGACACCCTGAACCTGCTGGACGCCCTGGAAAGCGACCACAGTCTTTCTAAGGTCGGGAAGATGATGACCGCCTTTCCCCTGGCGCCCCGGCAGTCCCGTATCATCGTGGAGGCCATCCTGCGCTACCCCAACGTCACCCAGGAGACCATCATCGCCGCAGCGTTTCTGTCCACCCAAAGTCCCTACGTATTGCCGCCGGGTGAAGAAACCGACGCCAGGAAGGCCCACCACAGTTTCCGGGATCCCGACGGGGACTTTGTTTCCTACCTTAAACTGTACCGGGCCTATGGAGGCGCATCTGACCGGGGAAAGTTTTGCGAGAGAAGCTACCTGGATGAAAAGACCATGGCGGAAATAGTAAATGTAACGGAACAACTGGAACTGATAGTATCGGACCTTGGGGTCCCCATCCTTTCCGGGGGCAGCACCGAGGATTACCTCTGCTGCATATCCCGGGGGATGATACAATTTGTGTGCGTCCGGGAAGGCCGGGAAATGTACCGTAGCCTTACGGCGGACCGCATCCTTATCCACCCCGGTTCGGTGATGTTCCGGGAGAACCCCCACTACATTGTGGCGGGAGAAATTGTGCGGACATCCCGGATGTACGCCATGTCCGTATCCCCCCTTTCACGAAACGCCCTGGAGAAGATCAGCGCGGAACTCTACGAAGCCCTGGGGGGCAAGGGTGCCGGGAGCAAGTCCGACTTCCCCCGGGAAAAGCTCAAGGCCCGGGACTTTACCAACAACATTAAGATTGGCAATGAGGTGTTTGCCATTGAAACCATCAAGGGCAAGAAAACAGTACGCCTGGCCTGGGAGCAGCTTTCCAAGGTCAAGAACGATATCGGGAACGCAGCAGGTTCCGGGTACAAGGGCCTGCGGGGCGAAATCATCCTGGAGGGACGGTATACCCTGCTGGGCGGGGAAAAGCTCGCTCTGATCCTCTCCCTGGTCCCTTCCCTGGACATAGACGGCGCCGTAGCCCGGAAGTGGCCCCGTAAAGCGCGGTTTAATTCCGCCGATAATCTTCCCGCCCTGCTGGAGGAGCTTCCCCTGATATTGGCTCCCTCCCTGTGGCGGCCCGGTAAAAAAGACCTGGGCTTCCTCTGTCTCCTTACCGATAGCAAGGGCAACTACTGGTTTACCTGTTCCCGGGGATTCCACACCAGCCTTAACGAAAGCCTGGCCAGCGTGGAAACCCTGATCGACGAACTGGGCGACAGGGCGGACGCCGATAGTAAAGGCCGGGTTAACCGGATTTTCCGGCGGCTTTCGGATTACCTATAGATGTTTCCACGGTTTACTGATTTTATTGCCCCCGGCGCGGACCGGTATTCCATACTGGCGGAGCTTTTGGAGGAGATGGGGTTTGGCTATTCATCCATAGCCCTGGGCGCCCCCAAGGGGCGGCAGCTTCGGCACTTCCTGGTGTTTCCCCGCCGGGGACAAGGGTTTCACCCCGGCAGGCTTCCTACGGTTCTGACGGCCCATTATGACCGGGCGGAGGGCAGCCCCGGGGCAAACGATAACAGCGCCGCAGTATTCATGCTCCTGGAAGCGGCCCTGAAGATGCGGGATGAACAGCAACGGAACGCCCTGATTATCTTTACCGATAAGGAAGAGCTTTCCCCTGGGGAAGGCATACGGGAACAGGGCTCCTATGGGCTGGCAAAGAGGCTGCAGAAAACCGCTTTGCGGGATTGCCGGTACTTCATCTTCGATGCCTGCGGGTCCGGGGACACCCTTGTCATTTCCACCATGGCGGATCATCTGCTGAAGAACGAAGGCGGCCTTGAAGCGGCCCGGCGGCGGCAGACCGTCAAGGCCCTGCGTGATGACGCCCTGCAAACCGCCCGGCAGATAGGGATGAAAAAGGTACTGCTGGCCCCCACCCCCTTTTCGGACGACGCGGGCTTCCTGCAGGCAGGGCTTGCGGCCCAAACCATCACCATGCTTCCCTCTCAGGAGGCCGCCGCGCTGGCGTCCCTCTTACGAACGAAACCGGCATGTATCAATGCCCTGGTCAGCCGGGATGCCCAAAAAACCGGGGAAACACTGCCGCTGCCCGAAACCTGGCGCATCTTCAACAGCCCCGCCGACGGCCCGGAGCGGCTTACCCCAAAAAACTTTGACCGGGTGGTTGCATTTGCCTGCGCACTCTGCCGGTCCTAATACATTTTTAATGCAATAATGCCCCAAAGCACTATTTTATATTGCAGGTTCCGGTATATCGGAGTTTATTTTTTCTCGTACCAGTTCGCCAATGAGCTGCGATACCGTTTTATGAGTGGATGTTGCCTTTGTAATAAGATAATTTGCGGCCACTTCGTCAAGAGAACGCAACAAATCCCGCTGACGAGTCAGAGGACCTCCAACGCCTATCCGTATGGGAGGGAGTTTTTTTGTATATAGCTCATCAAGGGCATTCGCTTCTTCTTCGGTCATTATAGCTGCCATAGTGTTCTCCTAAATATTTGCGATCTCCCGCAACTGTTTACGACATTTCATCGCATGAAAAACATAATAAGAATTCTCCCCAATTTCATTGAAGAGGATTTCCAGCGGATTTCCAGACAAATCATAACCAATAAGCAGATATTTGTCCTCTTCGCCTTCGATTGGCTCTTCAAAGACAAAGGTTTTAAAGGCCCATCGAATATCAGCTTCCGTAACTTCATGCTTAAAAGCTGATTCATGGAACGAAATATCTAACTCCATAGGATAAATTATACCCTTTTCACCGTTAAAGTAAAGATAGAAATTAGATGCCTGCACCTCTGCGGTACTTTTACCTATAATTATACCAAATATAGACGAAAACTTTAATTGAAATCATAAAGATACGTCTCAAAATCCATGGGTTATAGCTTAATGGGGTCAAATTGACCCGCTTAATAGACAAATGAACTCCGCTGACCCTGTAAAACTCGACTTTCGGCCTAAAACATTTTTCTTGACAATCCGCCTTTACCGATTCATTATATATCTGTCTATAAAAACATAGGAGTGTGTCATGGCTTATACTACGGATCTTATCAAAAATATTACCATCTCCGGCCATGGGGGTACCGGAAAGACCAGCCTTTTTGAGCGGCTGCTGTTTGCGGGGGGGGCGATTCCCAAGCCGGAAACCATTGAATCGGGAAAAACCGTGGGGGATTCTACCCCCGAAGAAATCGAGCGGAAGATATCCATCCATGCCGCCCTGGCCCATATTGAGCGGCAGGGCCGGAAAATTAATATTTTTGATACCCCGGGATCATCGGATTTTATCGGGGACGTGATCCTCACCTTTCGGGCCTCGGAATTTGCCGTTCTGACCATAGACGGCCGGGCGGGGGTTCAGATTGAGACGGTTAAGCTCTGGCGCAACCTGGAGGGCCGTAAAAAGCCCCGGGGGGTTTTCGTCACCAAGATGGACGAGGAACGGGCGGATTTTGATAAGGCCCTGGCGGATATAAAGGAGAAGTTCAAGGTTGATCCGGTTCCCCTAAGCCTGCCCATGGGGGTGGGGGCCGCCTTTACCGGGGTCATCGACGTATTGCATGAAAAGGCCTGGTTCATTGATGCGGGGGGGGGGCTGGAAAAAGAAGGGGCCATCCCCGATGCGTATAAGGAGGCCGCCGCCGCCGCCCGGGAGCAGCTTGTCGAGGCCGCCGCCGAGGGAAACGACACCCTGATGGAGCATTACCTCGACAAGGGCGCCCTGGAGCCGGATGAGATCCGGAAAGGGCTGATTGAAGCCCTGGCGGATCATAAGATTGTCCCCGCCTTTGCCGGGGCGGTTTTGAAAAATTCCGGCCTCATCCCCTTCCTGGACTTCCTTGCCGAAGTCGCCCCCACCCCCAACACCGCAAAGGATATCGTCCTGGATGCCGAGGGGAAGCAGCAGGATGTGCCCATTGATACCGAAAAGCCCCTGGCGGGCCTGGTTATCAAGACCACCTATGACCAGTTTTCGGGAAAGCTGTCCTGGGTCAAGATTATTACGGGCAAACTTACCGCCGAATCGGATATCTTCAACGTATCGGAAAACAAAAAGGAGCGGATAGGCAAGCTTTACACCTGTGTAGGAAAGAAACTGGAGGAGGTGAAGGAGTTCTTCACCGGTGATGTGGGGATCATTTCCAAGTCCCCGAGCCTCCGTACCAACGATACCATCAGTGCGGTGGACGGCGCGCTCAAGTTCCTGCCCCTCCGCTTGCCCCAGCCGGTCCATTCGGTGGCGGTAAACGCGGCGGCCAAAAAGGACGACGATAAGCTGGGTGAATTCCTTGTCCGGGCGGCGGAGGAGGACCGTACCTTCCAGTACCAGTTTAACGCGGAAACCAAGGAAACGGTGATCTCCGGCATGGGTGAACTCCAGGTGAATATTATTTTGGACAGGATAAAGCAAAATCAGAAGATTGAGGTGGAAACCAGGGTGCCCCGCACGGCCTACCGGGAAACCATCACCAAGAAGGCCAACGCCGAATACACCCACAAGAAGCAGACCGGGGGTCACGGGCAATACGGGAAGGTCTTGCTGGAAATTGCCCCCCTCAAGCGGGGCGAAAACTACCAGTTTGTCAATGCCATCTTCGGCGGGGCCATCCCGAAAAACTACATCCCCGGTGTCGAGAAGGGGGTCCTGGAAGGGATGGCCGCGGGTACCATGGCGGGCTACCCCGTGGTGGACGTGGAGGTGAAGGTGGTGGACGGGAAGTACCACCCGGTAGATTCCTCGGAACTGGCCTTCAAGCTGGCCGGACGGAACGCTTTCCGGGAAGCCATGCGCCAGGCCGGCCCGACATTGCTGGAACCCATCAACAACCTCACCGTTTTTGTGGAAGAAAAATACCTGGGGGATGTTATGTCAGACCTTTCAGGCAAGCGGGGTAAAATCCTGGGGCAGGATTCATTGGGTGGGGGCATTGAGGAGATACGCGCCCAGGTTCCACAAGCAGAATTACTGCGCTATTCCATAGACCTGCGGTCCATCACCAGCGGCACCGGGTCTTTCAGCGTGGAGTTTGACCACTACGCGCCTATCGCAGGACGTATCGCCGAGGATGTTATCAAAGCTGCGGAGGCGTTCAAGGTTAAGGAAGAGGAAGAGTAGGGCTACACATACCCCAGGGGAATAACCTTGTCTTTTTCTCCCAGGGAGGTGAGGCTTGGGTATAAGCAGATAAGCCCCCCGGGTCCCCGGATTGTTCCGGGAATATGTTCGATGTACCGGAAAGCATGCAGGTCCTCCGGACGGGGGCTTGCATGTTTTTTTATTTCCAGGGGGTACAGTGTTCCGTTCTCTGCTATTAAGACATCTATTTCGTGCTGTTCCTTGTCCCGGTAAAAATAGAGCGGCGGTTCCCGGCCCGTATTGGTATAGGACTTTATAATCTCCGCGATACAATAGGTTTCAAAGATTGCCCCGGCGGCGGCGCCCCGTTCAAGCACCATTGCGGTATTCCAGCCGGATAAATAGCACACCAGGCCGGTGTCAAGAAAATAGAGCTTGGGGGTCCGGATTGCCCGCTTAAGCATATTAGTGTGATAGGGCTGGAGCAGATAAATGATGTTGGATGCCCGGAGTATGGACACCCAGCGCTCTATGGTAGACACACTAAGGCCAATATCCTGAGCTATGGAAGTGTAGTTAAGCAACTGACCGGTACGGGCGGCCATGGCGGTCATAAATTTCAGGAACGCAAGTTCATCACCAATGTTCACCAATTGCCGTACATCCCGCTCAATATAGGTTTTCACATAGGCGCTGTAAAAGAGTTCCCGGTCCGTATCCGGGTTCTGAAGTTCCGGCAGACAGCCCTTGAGAATCGCCTCCCAAATATCCTTGCTGTTACTACCCGATACCGATGATTTTCTTTCGGCAAAATAGTCCGGGCTTGGCAAAAAAGGAAGCCGAAAATCAATATCCTCAATTTCCCGCCGGGAAAGCCCCAGCAGATTTAGTATTCCTATCCGGCCTGCCAATGACTCACTAACATTCTTCATCAAAACATACTGCTGGGAACCGCTCATAAAAAAAAGGCCCTTTTTTCGTTTCCCGTCATGGACACCGTCGGCTATCATTTTTATATACCGGAACAACTCCGGGGCGTATTGTATTTCGTCCACCACCACTGGGGGAACATGGGTCTCAAAAAATCCACCGGGGTTATTTACCGCTTCCTGGTGTTGGACAGGATCATCAAGGGTGACATAGGGCAAACGGGGGTACCGTTCCCTAAGCAGCCGGGTCTTGCCGGTCTGCCGGGCGCCTGAGATAAGCAGGGCGGCAAACATCTTCTCCGCCCGTTCTATCGCAAATTCCAGATGGCGCTTTATATACCGATCCATATATGACTAATTTATTATTTAATAGTATATTAGTCAAGAGAACGGAGTTCCCCGGTAACAAAAGCTTCCGTCCCCTGCTGCCCCTGAATAAGCAGTTCCCCCCAAAGGCCTATGCCGCAGAGCACCCCCTCCACTACCCTGCCTGAGTCTGCGGCCCCGGCGATAAACCGCACCTTCCGGCCCTTCATATAAAGCCGCTCCTCCAGCCGTTCCCGCCAGTCATGACCTGTTTGGGCCGATCCCTCAAGTTCGGCGTAGAGGCGTTGCAGGAAGGCTTCCAGTAAACGGAACCGGCTGTCCGGGGGCAAAGCCGACGCCTCCCCTCCCCTGGTCTTCCCCAGCGCCAGGGCGATGCTGCCCGCCTTACCGCGGATGTCCGCAGGAAATTCCGTCTGCCCCACATTCACCCCAACGCCGATATACACATTCGCGCCATCCCCCTCGGTGAGTATCCCGGCGGTCTTACCAAAGGCCCCCGCTTTAGGCAGCGGGATCATCACATCATTGGGCCACTTCACCTGGAGGCGGCCCTGGAGGGTGGGGGCGAAATCCTCAATGGCCAGGGCTAAGGCCAGCCCGGTTCTGAGGGTGAGCGCCGGAGGGATGGCGGCGATACCGGGATAGCGGAGCAATATGGTAAAAAGGAGGTTTTTGCCCTTTTCAGATTTCCAGGGGCGGTTTGCAATGCGGCCCCGGCCCGCTTCCTGGACATCGGCGACTACCACCGAGCCGTGGGGTTCGTTCAGCGACGCAAGGTTCCTAGCATCCAGCATGGTGCTGCCCGTGGTTTCCAAATGAAAAACCGGGGCGGCAAAGGGATTGTTCAGGGGAATTTTCTTCATATAAAACATGTTTTAGTAAAATACTCCTTTTTTTTACGAATCAATTTTAGTTTTTTTTATAACTCTATATCGGTTTCCACCGTCACGGTATAAGTTAATTATTATTTTATAGGGAATCTTACAAAAATTATTTGAAAAGAAGAACCCCCCATGTAGTGACAATAAAATAAGAATATGTTATTATCATAAAAGGAAGGATTTTAAATGAACATCATACGGGAAAAAGCAGCAATGAACGTAACAACCATTAAGATTATTGCAATAGTCTTAATGGTTTTCGACCACATTCACGAAATGTTTGCGCCTCTGGGTGCGCCGCTGTGGCTCACCTGGCTTGGCCGTCCTGTATTCGCTTTGTTTCTGTTTGCGGCTGCCGACAGTTGGCACTATACAAAAAACCGCAAGAAATACCTTTTAAGGCTGCTAGGTGGTTCGTGGGCGGTGACGATATTAAGCGGGATAGTAGACTGGATATTGCCGAATGAAAATATTATGTTGATGAATAACGCATTTACAACATTTTTCGTTACCGCGCTCTATATGCTCTCCTATGATATATTTGTGGATGGCCTTAGAAATAGAAAAGCGGGGAAGATTATTGGGGCAATTGCGTTATTTCTTGCACCGATATTGATTGCCATGCCGTTTTTAAGAGCTATGAATGTTGACTATTCTTCGCAGATTGTGCAAAGAATAGTATTTACTCTGCCATTATTACTACCCAACATCATTTTCATTGAGGGCGGAGTCGGGATGGTTTTAATGGGACTGCTGTTTTATATTTTCCGCAAATGGCGCTGGGCTCAAATAGCGGCATTGGCGGCGCTATCGGTATTGGCGTTTGTGATGAGCAAGGGCGAGTCAGTCCAATGGATGATGATTTTTGCAGCCCTCCCAATGGCTTTATACAATGGGGAAAAAGGACGGGGCATGAAATATTTCTTCTATATTTTCTATCCTGCGCACATTTATATATTGTATAGTATAGCCACGGTATGGAAGGGTTGACAAAATAAAAAATATGGGTATATTATAATACCACTCTCTCTTATGGCGGCTATTATGAAACGGAATTTTTTTGTTTTTTTGACAATTATGTCAATGCTAGGGTGGAGGTAAAGATAAAGATTTTACGGAAAATATAAAAATAGTAACAGTAGCGATGCCCAGAAGCCCACGCCGCTACTCCATCTCTATCCCCGTGATGCCTAACTTGCCAAGCCTCTTCCATTGCTCTATAGTTTGCCAGTGAGGCTCTTCAAGAATACGTGGTTCACCCGCTTTGCTCGGAAAGAAGGTATCGCCGATGATGAACTCCGGGACATCGTGAACCAGCTTGAAGCGGGCCAATGGGATGCCGACCTTGGAGCCGGTGTCTACAAACAGCCGGAGCGAATATCGGACGTTTTTCGGCGGCGGCTTTGCGAAGTCCGACATGGCGAACATCGGCAAAAAGGCCCTTGCCGAAGCCAAAAAACAAGCCAAAACCCTGTTTGCCATGACCGAGGAACAGATTGACGCCGTTGGAAGTGGGGATTTTTGAGGAAATTTAGGGGGATTGTGATGGAAAAGAACAAATATCAGAGTGAACTTCTCGGTTCTCTGCACGAGACAGCCGTAGTCTCCATAAAATCGGCGTAATCAGCGATGCCGAAATGCAGGAATATGACAATAACTGTCTGGTATCGGAGGAAGAACCCTCCGCCGGGACCACCCGGAGCCAGACCGTTACCCCGGCCTACGCCGGACAGCGGAAGTAACAGGAAAAATTCGGTGCATGGCACCTTTAGCGCTCCCCTGTGGAAAGGCCGCGCACATTTTGATCAGAAAGTATATTGGAGTGTAATTGGTTACAACATACGTGTCATGACCGCACATTTTCTGAAAACGCTTACGGGTGCTGTTGCCACGGTAACCTGAGAAAACCCGCCAAAGAAAACACCAATATCGCATAATTTGAGCAGTTACGGTCGTATTGTGCCCATTCCACTCCTGTTTCAGATAAAATTTCGGGCAAATCAGCTTTTTTTGCCTTTTTATGCAACATTCTAAAATGAAATACCGATAACTATGCATTTTATAGCGGTTTGAGATGTGTTTTAATCAAAGTTTTTTGTTGCTGATGTTTTTAAGTGAATTTAGGGATGGACCCTAATTACGGAAGGGTTTTTTCTAAAAAGATACACTTTTGACAATTTGTTACAGGCACGAAGGGGTGGAGTATGGCAGGCAGGACAAAGGAACACGATGAACAGATTAAAAAATCACGGGCATATATTGTTGAGGCGCTTCTCCGTCTTATGGAAAAGGTTCCGTATACAAAAAAAGCGGTTTCTGATATTATCAAAAAAGTAGGTGTTGCACGCCCGACATTTTACCGGCATTATGAAAGTAAAGACGATGTTATCATCCAATTTTTGGAACATTGCTTCGCTCCTGCCGATTCGGAAAGCAAAGATATAAACAAAGGGTATGTTTATTTGATGTCGCTGCCGTTTAAAAATTTCACCCGTTCCGGTGCAATCCTAAAAATGATACTTAACAACGAAGCGGAATATCTGGTTTACCGGCAATACGAAAAATGGGAAACCCATGTGCTGAATTTATTTAACGATACCTTGGCAGCGGAAGAGAATATCTCTGTTAGATACCGGTTACTATTTCAAATCGCAGGATCTTCCCATGTAATCTATGACTGGATAAAAAATAATATGCCCATACCGGTAGAAAACCTCATTGAATGGCTCAGGGTAAAAGGCCGGGCTTTAGTTGATAATTGATTCACCTTTTTTTAGAAACTGCCCCGTATAACTCTCCCCGCGCAAGCAGCCACCTGTTCCGGCGTTCCGGTGTAAACAACATGCCCGTCCTCATCGCCGCCCTCCGGCCCAAGGTCAATAATCCAGTCGGCAGCACGGGTTAATACGAGGAAAGTTGCCTGAAAACCGTCAATCGTGCGGATTGATTATGCCAGTATAGGGGAAGTGGGGATTTTTGTCAAAGATGGTGGCGAGGTAAGGGGGGCCGACACAGAGGAGAAAAGAGGGAGGCGCTCGTCTTTTCCCCTTTATATTCCGGCTCTGCATTCGCGGAGAATTTCTACAATTTGTTGCATGGTTACATTTACCTTTATACCAGGAACATTTTCTAAGGGGGATTTTTCTTCCAACGTTTTATTGGGCACGGGAGCCAGTTTATAATCCTTCCCATTTTTGTTGGTAATAATTACATCATCAACTAAGGCAATATCAAAAGCCTTGGAAACATCCTGCGAAAAATCTGTGTATTCAATTATTTGCATATTTTCCTCCTAACATGGTAAGCCCCATAAAGAGTCCAACTCTAAACATGGTACTATCGAAGGTTACCAATGGCAAATTTAATCTTTTTGCGGTCTCTAAATAAAAAGCGTCATAGGCGTATAGTTTATGATCCCATGCAATTTCTAATGCTTTCTCAATATCAATCTCAACCATCTTTATAGGTATGAGCTTAAACTGCCTAAATAGCTGTATCATTTCGTCTTTGCTGTCAAGCAGCTTCATTTTCATCATTTTGGTTAGGCCGTTTGCAATTTCAAAAGACACCACCCGCGGCGAGACTATAGTTTTACCTTTGGTAAGGCTTACTACCGTTGCCGTAACAGGCTCTTGTGTTATAACGCCCATTATGGCACTGGCGTCCAATAGAATTTCCATGCTTTTAGTATGTCTGCAAAGCCTCAAAAAGTCAAGTCCGCGCCACCCCCCGCCAATAAAAAGCCGCCCCCGGTTTCCCGGAAGCGGCCTGCTCTTAGGGAGAGATATTCGGCAAGCCGGATACCGCTTACCTGCTATTTGACCCGGAAAGCGGGGGCGCGGTCAGGAGACCGCCGGCTGCCCCCGCATGGATCCGCTTATTGGGCAGCCACCCAGGTGGTAGTAGCATCGGCGGTGTTAAGGTCTCCCGTAACATCAGTATCAGGCGCCTTTGCGCTCCCTTTGGTATCGGGCTTGTCAGTGTTAAAATATTTTGGTGTCAAGCCGCGCCGCGCAAAAAACGCTTCTGTGCCATTATGAAAAAATGCACGTTTTTCATTAGGTGACATTCCCAATGTCTCAGCATGAATTTCACGTCGGATAGCATGAATTTCCTGCACTACCTTCGGTTCATAATTCTGTGTCATAGTCGATTACCTCCGCCGGAATATAGATACCTACTCTCCGGTATCCCAGTCGATAATTAATAGTTTCAGTCATTTCGATTGTTTTGTCTTTGACAATGTGATTAAAATTCAAACTGATAATACAATCCAAACGGTTTACCGTTGCCGTCGCAATATGCAAAGCATCTGTGTCATATACCCTTGGAATAACTCCCTCGGCAATATATATCGCCGCAAGTCGTTCAATTTCTTCATTCTGTTCCAAAATGTTTGCTCCACAATCAATAAGTAATTGCAACATCTGGTCTTTTCGACGTTCATTCTGCGTTTTGTTTCACTCTTCGATGACATACTCTGATGTATACGGTTCAAACTTTCCCGACTTTATTTCATCGAAAAGACGTTTTGTATCGGCAGTATACTGCGGAGCATCATCGGCAAAAGGAAAATTGAACATCGTTGTTTCCAAATATACTTTTCGTATCATGCCAGGGAGTGTAGCACGGATGGCGGATAGGGTCAAGGGAAGAATTTTAACCACAGGTGACAGTGTAGTGCACTGTCACCTGTCTTGGGAGCGCTATTTGACCCGGAAAGCGGGGGCGCGGTCAGGAGACCGCCGGCTGCCCCCGCATGGGGCCGCTTATTGGCCAGCCGTCCAGCCGGTAACATCATGTGCCTGGCAGTGCGCTTCCACGCCCGTTTCGATCCTAGCGTAGTTATGCACTTGTGCTCAAACGCTCCACCACAATACGTGAAACGTAATCATTAACCGATTGCGCTTCCTTATCCGCGTTATAGCGGAGGGTGTTTTCGACGGCTTCAGGCAAGTGCAATGTTTCCAATAAGAGTTCGCCGCGCGCCGCATCAACGACATGCTGCACCTTTTCCGGCATCGGTCCGTCGACTTTTTTCCAAATCACTCGCACATCATCGCTCATGGCAAAACCTCCTCAAGCAGTTTCTCGTTCTTTTTCGTTATCAAATTGGCGTGTATGATAAACACTTGACCGCTGGCGCCGGTATCCGTTATCACTTCCAGTGCTCGCGCCTTGGTATCATCGGACCAAGGTCCGCGCCCAAAAACAGCAATTTCTCCGGCGTCTCCCGCAATTCGGCAGTCACATAAGGATTTGCGATGACTGAACGCATATCATGTTCCGTTATTCCATGCTTTCGTGCGGAATTCAAGATAATCATCTAACGGCTCGGCTCTCTTAACATGGATACACCATATCACAAAAACGAGGGGAAGTCAAACAAAAAGTCGCCCCCTTAAAAAAAGGCTTGGAGACTTTCGCCCCCAAGCCTTCCTACTCTCCACTGCGCTTACCCGCTATGTGACCCGGAACGCGGGGGCGCGGTCAGGGGACCGCCGGCTGCCCCCGCATGGGTCCGCTTATTGGGCAGCCGCCCAGCCGGTAACATCATGTGCCTGGCTGTGCGGCTGTCGCTAACTCGCGGCGCACCATATCGCCGATCACTTCGTATATGCTCTTATGGTCGGCATTAGCCTTTATCTGTAAATATTGGGCGGATAAAGCATCAAATTCAAGCATCCGGGCCCGGTGTTTGGCGAAAGTTCCGGG
>BNUW01000038.1 GCA_025997655.1 Spirochaetia bacterium | reverse complement strand
GGACAGGGGCCGGTGTGGGGGCATGGAGACAAGGGGAGGCGGCCCTTGGCGGTAAAGGCTGTTCTGAGGAGGCTGATGAACTCCCCGCAGCGGGGGACCCCCGGTTCAAGCACCAGGATGGAGCCCGAGTCCAGGGCTAGGGAGGAAAGGAGATGGGTTTGCTTTTCGGTAAAGGCTGAAAGGGAGCCTGTCCGGGGGAGCTTCCGGAAAAGCTCGTTAAACAGATTTACTGCGGTAACTAAATCAGCCTTGGGGAAACGGACCGGCTCACCGATGGAAGCCTTAATGGTTTTGATGGTCCAGGGGCAGGCAGTTGAAATATCTTTACGGACCAGGGCCGCAAAGAGGCTCTTCCCCGCATCAAGGGCCGCGCCGGTACGGTCCAGGCAGTGGAACTCCAGGGGGACGCCCCGCAAATCGGGCCGGGAAATCCACAGGGCAATGGGCAGGGTGAGGGGGCCGGAACCCAGGTCGGTGATGGCCGCCGCGTGTCCATTTGACGCGTTGGCGCTTAGGGGGAGGGACAGGGACGGGAGCAGACGGGCGAGGCGGTAGATGTTCCAGGGGAGGAAGTAGCGCAGGTAAGCCGAAAGAAACGGGCGGGCCCCAAGGTAGGATTCGTTCCGTTCACCCTGAGCGCTGGTGAGTAAGCGGGAAAGTTCCGCCACATCCCGGCTCAGGCCGGATCGGAAGCGTTGGGGGATGGGAAGAACCTTGTCCACCAGAGCGGGGATTGCATCCACGTACCGCCGTATTTCTGCGGACAGTGGGGGGAAAAGATGTTCCATCAGTGATGTACCAGGGAGTACAGGTCCAAAAGGTCAGAGCGAAGGGCTTCAATGTGGGCTTTGAAGTTCTGCACCGTATCGCTGCCGCCATCTCCCTCTCCGGTACGTTCCCGGAAAAGCTGGTCCCGGGCGCCCTCAATAGTAAAGCGCCGGTCGTAGAGCAGGTACTTCAACCGGAAGAAGACCGTCAAGTCCCGTTTAGCGTACACCCGCCTGCCCCCAAGGTCCCGGCGGCTCTGAATCAGGGGGATTTCCTTTTCCCAGTAGCGGATCACATGGGCCTTTACCCCCAGGAGCTTTTCCAGATCCCCAATCCCGTAGGCCGCCATGGTTCAATGCCGCCCCTTATGCGAAGGCGCCTTGGCGGAGGCGCGGATTTCTATGCCTATGGGAATGAGGGAATAGCCCAAATCCCGGCGCATCTTGTTCCGCAGATAGCTGACATAGGACTGGCTCACCGCCGCCGGACGGGAAGCGAAGAAGACAAACCGCACGGGGTTATCCGAAACCTGAACGGCGTACTTCAACTTAAACCGGGTTTGAGGACCCGCAGGGGGCGGAGACTCCGCAAGCCAGCGTTCCAGGGCCTGGTTCAGGGGCCCCGTATCGGTGTGGAGGTTAAGCTGGGCGTGCATCCGGATAGCGGTATTAAGCAGCTCGTTAATGCCGGTACCATCACGGGCGCTGACCGGCATGATGGGGGCGTACTCCATCTGCCCAAAGAGAAAGTGTATCCGGTCCTGAACCGCCGTAAAGGTGTTTTTCACCTCCGGCATGGTGTCCCATTTGTTAAGGACCATGATGATCCCCCTGCCCCGCTCATCCGCCAGGGCGGCGATCTTCTTGTCCTGATCAGACAGCCCATCCTGGGCGTCTATCAACAGAAACACGATGTCTGCATCGTCCATGGTCTTAATGGCCCGATTCACCGAATAGTATTCGATGTTCTCCGTCACCTTACTCTTCCGGCGTATCCCCGCAGTGTCTAAAACCTGGAACGCCCGGTTCTTGTACACAAACCAGCCCTCTACCACATCCCGAGTGGTACCGGGAATGTCACTCACAATGGAGGCAGCCGTTGCGGTGAGGCGGTTTGACAGGGTGGACTTCCCCGTGTTGGGTTTCCCCACAATAGCTATTCTGATGGGCCGTTTGTCCGGCGTATCCTCAAGCTCAACCTTAGTGAAGTCAAGCCGGGCGACGATGGCTTCCTCCAGGTCCCCCACATTGTCCCCGTGCTCGGCGGAGATCATCCAAACCCGGTCGAAGCCGTAGGAAAGAATGTTCCAGGACTCGTTTTCCCGGCGGCCCCCCTCGGTCTTGTTCACCACCGCCAGGAGTTTGTTCTGATAGGGCCGCAGGAGAGTGATGAACTCCTCGTCCTCGGGCGTCAAAGCCCCCGCTTCCAGGATGAGGAGGATGAGATCCGCGCTTTCCAGGGCAGCCAGGGTTTTTTCCACCACCAGATCGTCCAAGGTGTCGTCGGGGATGTCCCTGCCGCCATTGGCTTTCCTGTCCAGCTTGAAGCCGCCGGTATCCATGAGCCGCAGCGGTTTCCCGTTGATAAAGGCGTCCATGGCCACCGGGTCCCGGGTCACCCCCGGGGTCGGGTCGGTGATGGCGCGGCGCCGGTGGAGGAGCCGGTTGAAAAGGGTGGATTTGCCCACGTTGGGACGGCCGGCCAGGACTACCGTAGGGAGATTCCGGTACTTGTCACGGGTGTCAAATTCCATTAGTGCGGGTCCTTCACTTATCAGGGAAATGGTCGGCCATCCATGTCTTAACCAGGGCATCGGTCTGCTTGTAGGAGCTGTTCGCCAGGGCTTTTTCCGCCAGGGTGCGGCAGTCCTCCAGGGTGGTCCCCCGGATAATCCGCTTAACCTGGGGGATAGCCGAGGCGGTCATGCTGTACTCGTCCAGCCCCAGGCCTAAGAGTATGGGCGCCGCATAGGGGGCTCCCGCCAATTCCCCGCATATGGCGGCCTTGATCCCCCGCTCATGGGCGGCGTCAATGGTCTGCTTGAGGAGCCGGAGCACCGCCGGGTGAAAGGGCTGGGCAAGGTAGCTCACCCGCTCATTGCCCCGGTCAACCGCCAGGGTGTATTGGAGCAGGTCGTTGGTCCCGATGGAGAAGAAGTCCGACTTACGGGCCAGGATATCCGCACTCATCGCGGCGGAGGGAACTTCTATCATGATCCCCACCTCTATCGTTTTGGCAAAACGCTGCTTCTTAGCAAGACATTCCGCCCTCGCCTCCTCCAGGAGCGTTAAAGCCTGCTCAAGTTCCTCAATGCCGGAGATCATGGGAAACATGATCTTCACCTTGCCGTGAACACTGGAGCGGAGGATGGCCCTAAGCTGGGTCTTAAAGAAATCCGGCAGGGCAAGGCACATACGAATAGCCCGCCAGCCCAGGAGCGGGTTCTTATCACCATCCGATGGGGCGGGGACATTGGAGGACACCTTATCGCCCCCCACATCCAGGGTTCTGATGGTCACCGGCCTGTCGCCCATGGCTTTCAACACCGAGCTATAGGCCTGGTACTGCCATTCTTCCTCCGCAGCCTGGCCGGGGGTAAGAAAGAGGAATTCGGAACGATAGAGCCCTATGCCCTCGGCTCCGTATCGCAGGGACTGCTCCGCTTCCTCGGGCAGCTCAATATTCGCCTTGAGGAGTACCCGGTGACCGTCCTTAGTTTCCGCAGGAAGCTCCGCCTGGGCAAGGAGCTTGTCCCGGTTCCGCCGGTACCGCTTACCGGCATCCGCGTATTTAAGCAGGGAAGCCTTTGTAGGATTGATAATCACCTGACCGGAACCGCCGTCCAGCGCCAGGATATCCCCGGCATTGAGTTCCCGGGTGATAGAAGAAAGCCCCAGCACCGCCGGTATTCCGAAAGCCTTGGCGAGAATTGCCGTGTGGGAAGTCCGGCCCCCCATGTCCATGGCAATCCCCTTAACCCGCTCCTTGTTCATGGACAGCACTTCCGAAGGCAGGAGGTCGTGGGCAACCAGGATGACATCCTCGGCCAGGTCCGCCAGGGAAAACTCCTTTATCCCCATGAGCTTATGCATGAGCCTTCGGGACACATCGGCGACATCCCCCGCGCGCTCCCGGAAGTAGGGGTCAGGGGAGGACAGCATCTTCGCGGCAATCTCCCGGGAGATGTCCCAGACTATCCATTCAATATTCTCACGGTCCGCCTCCAGCCGTTCCTTTATCTGGGCCTGGAACTCCGTATCCTCCAGCATCATCAGGTGGGCTTCGAAGATATCCGCCTTATCCTTGCTCATTTCGCGGACCGCCTTGTCATGGAGGTCCCGCACATCCGCCGCCGCCTCTTCCGTGGCCGCAAGGAGCCGCCGCCATTCGCCGTCAACCTGGTTCTTCCCGATAGCATACCGGGGGATGTCCTGGAACTCGCTGCCCTGGTAGAGGAAGTGTTTACCGATAACGATACCCGGGGATACGGAAACGCCGGTTAGCTTTTTCATGTGGTTTAAGAATAGCTTGGAAGAGGGTATGCCGTCAATGCGATAATCGCCCTTGTGTTGGGGATGAGTGAGGGGCTACAATCGGAGGGTATGGAAGGGCAGAAATCTGACAAACCCCGCGCCCCGGACTGCCTCAAATGCGTCTACTTCAAGGTGACCTGGGAGCCGGCCTTCCCCCGCTCCTGTACGGTCTTCGGCATAAAGAGCCGGAATATCCCCTCGGTTGAGGTATTCCGCGCCACCGGCGCCCACTGCCCCAGCTTCCGGCTTAAGGATGGCTTTGAATGAGGATCTGTCTGGTTCAGCCGCCCCTGGTACAGCTCAACACCCCCTACCCCGCCCCCTACTACCTAAAAACCTTCCTTGAAGGGCGGGGCTTCCAAACCAGTGTATGGGATCATTCCATAGCCCTCTTTGAACGGATCTTCTGCCGTGCCGGGCTGAAGCGTATCTTTGCCGATGCGGATAAGCCAAACGTAATTAACGAGACTGTTTCCTATAATATAGGCCGTTTCCTCTCCGAGGAAGACCGATGGCTGTCCTGTATAGACCGGTTGATTGATTTTCTTAGGGGCAATGACCGGGAGTTCGGCCACCTCCTGGCCCTGGCAAACGGCATTCTCCCCAGCGGCCCCCGGTTCGACGCCTGCCTTGATTCCCTGAACGCCAATCCCCCGCCGGATACCGCGCCCCTCCTGGCAAGCAAGCTCCTGGCGGATCTGGCGGACTTTATCACCGTCACGGTGGACCCCTCCTTCAGCCTTATCCGCTATGTCCCCAGCATAGCCTGCAATACCGGCGCCAGATTTCGGGACTTTTCCGCAGTGGAGCAGGGACTCAACGGCTATATCATGCGGGAATTCTACCGGCCCCTGCTGGATGAACAATGGGATAGCCTGGTCCGTGGCACACAAACCTTGGTGATCGGCGCTACCATCCCCTTCCCCGGCTGCCTCGCCGGGGCGCTTGTCTGCGCGGCTTCCGCCAAGGCGCGCTACGGAGACCGGGTAATCACCATCGCCGGAGGCGGTTATGTGAACACGGAACTCCGCTTTATGGATGAACCGAAATTCTTCGACTACTTCGATTACCTGTCCTTCGACCGTGGCTACGGTTCCCTAACAGCCATCCTGGAGCACACCCTCCAGGGGGATGCCCAAGGGACCACGCCGCTCTACAAGACCAAACACCGCTCCTCGCTTGATGCCCGCATAATAACGGGGCCGGGAGTAGACACCGCATCTCCCCCGTCACCCCCCAGTACTATTGACGGTATATCCTCTTCCACATTCCCCGACTACCGCGCCGTGGACTTTTCCCGCTACCTCCGCCCGGTGGACGACGCCAACCCCATGCACCGCCTCTGGTCCGATGGCCGTTGGCTCAAGGCATACCTGGCTCACGGCTGTTACTGGCACGCCTGCGCTTTCTGCGATGTGGGGCTCGACTATATCCGAAACTTTGAGCCCCTGGAACCGGAAGCCCTCTTCCGGCATCTGACAGACCAGGCGGAAAAAACCGGCGTCCGGGGAATACACCTGGTAGACGAGGCTGCCCCGCCTGATTCCCTATTGCGCCTCGCCCTGCTGAACCGGGAGGCGGGACAGCCGGGGCAGCATACGCAGCCTTTGATCTTCTGGGGGAACATCCGGTTTGAGAAGGATTTTACCCCCGACCTTGCGGCGATCCTTGCCGCCGGAGGATTGATAGGGGTTTCCGGGGGGATTGAGGTGGCCGCCGAAGCGGGCTTTACGCGTATCGGCAAGGGCATCGGCCTCCGGGATGTGGTTAATGCCTGCGCCGCGTTTAAGGAAGCGGGCATCCTGACCCATGCCTACCTTATCTACGGCTATTGGGATCAGGATGACCAGGAGATCATCGACTCTGCAGAAATACTGCGCCAGCTCTTTGCGGCGGGCCTCCTGGACTCCGCCTTCTGGCATAAGTTCGTCCTAACCCGCCATTCCCGGATCTACGCCGAATGGAAACGGGGCGGCCACCCGGAACTGGCGGTAAAGGGGGATGCGGAGGATGATGGCATCTTTGCCCTGAACGATCTGTCCTTTGACGGCGAGGAGGGCTTCGATAAATTTACCGAAGGACTGGACCGGCTCCTGGCATCCTGGATGGCGGGGGACACTGCCGTACCGATAGAGCAGGGCTTCCCCTTTGCAGTCCCCAAGCCCGGCGTAGCGACGGACCTGATACCGGGACTACTGGACGCCTATGCCCGGAACCGGGATCACAAGCGTGCTGCAATTCCGGAACCGGGTACTGATACAAGTACCGCCGGCAAAGTTGACCGGGTACTTTTCCTGAGCTCAAAGCCGGTGGTCCAGCTGCCGGGGGCGCCAAACTCCGCCCATGGGACATCCCTCTTTTGGCGATGGCGGCTGGAAGACCGGCGGCTGCGGCTAGCCCCGGAGAAAGCGGCGGCGGTACAGGCATTGCTAAAAGAAACGGCCCATGGTGATGGGCTTCCGGCCGCCGACTTTTACCGGAAACTGGCGCGGCTTCTGGGAGATAATGCGGTGAAAAAAGCATGGAAGATTTTACGGGAGGGGGGGCTGGCGGTGGTTGCGCAATAGCCGTATTGTTGGTTACGACGAAGCTCTAATGATCGCGCCGCAGCGCCCGGATAAACCCCAGAGCCACAAATATCAGAGAAATTGCCTGTTGGACTATGAGTATCACCTTACCTTGGATGAACATGAGTGTGCCCATGCTGATAATCATCATGGCGTACAGGAGCCAGCCGCTTGGGCGCCGTTTGGCCAGTAGAAAACTTCCCAACAGGAATCCTATGGTAACGCCGATTTCAAGTACCTGGGAAAAGGCGGTGATGCCGCCGAAGGTATACAGGCTGCAGCTTACACCGATTACAATCATGAGGTAGGTAAAGATTTTCACTGCCCGGTCAACAGCCGGGTGAGCTTTGCGCTGGTTCTTCCAGGCCAATACCAGGCCGAGTATCAGTGAGGGGCCGCCCCCGGCTTCATTGGCAGCGGCGATCCAGTTTTGGCGGCCCGCCAGCAGGAACACCCAAGCGGGAAGGCCAAGGATATACATCAACCAACCGGCTAAACGCCACTTCCGGTCATCCCGGAGACCTTCGGCATGGGAAAGAAAGATTTTTGCCAGGAGATAGCCTGCGCCGCCCCAAATCTGAAGAAAAATGTCCATACTAATATACCCGTCTATGCCGGTTACTGTACCATAAGGCAGCCGACAAAAAAAGAGGGCGTCAAACACAGAGGGGATGCCCGCCGGGGTATTGGGTCCTGTTCACGGGGAACGCAAAGTCCTTGAGGCGGTTAAAGTGCAGGGTGCCAGGCACCAAATTTCTTCCTTTGGTGCTAGGCATCGGGGGGTTACCTCTCAATTATAATTATTAATGTACTCTTTTACACTTTTAACAAACTCTTGATTTTCTTTTGCATCTGCATACCATACCTGACATTGCCCCATTCCGTTCTTACCTCTTGGTATTTCTATTATTCGTTCATCAACAGGCAATAATGTTGCATCGGTACTTTTGGCGACAGCAAAATAATGACGAACCCCGCCACAGAGCGGTCGGGGTATCGTCGTTCTGTAAGGAAATTTATTTAACCGGGGTTGCATACCACTAGTTTTTCATTCTTATAATTTTAACCGCCGCAGAGCGGCGGGGTATGCAACCCCCTGCGAATCAAACTTTTCCCCATTATAGCTTCGAGCATCGGGGCCATCTTTTTGCCGCGCCCTAAAAACAATTGCGTTCCGATACTATCCTACAATATATGTGCCTCCCCTTCTGGGATCATGCGCAACCCATATAACATCAACGCCGGAAATTTTACTATCCGACCTCTTAGCCCCAAGTCTATCAATACCTAATCTTTTGGGATTGGCGTCATCCTGCTTGCCCAAGCGGAAATACCCGTACATCTTACCGTCATATTCCTGAAAGTTACGCATTTCATGTCCATACCCATGATCTTTTGGAAATTGCCCACCAAATTCCGGTACAATATCTTCAGGCCCCTGATAATGATCCATCCATGTAATATTAAAGAAAACTATTTTTTCCATAACAACCTTCCTCTTTTAATAAGGCCTTTTGCATATTTACTTTCAACGCTGTTTGTACGGTCCAGATATTCCCCGAGAATTACCGCGTTTCGCTGAATTTGGTCTCTTGCTGTGACAAGAGGTAGCATAGTTTTCTTTTCATTTTCCATAAATATTTTCTCCTTGTGTTATCCGCCTCCATACAGAAGCGGACTACTCGTCTCCTGCCTAAAACCCCACAGATCTTTGTTTCCGTTCTTCTCTTTGGATTTCTCTTCGAAGCAAACGGCTTGCCTTTCTTAAATCTGCACGTACACGGATGCGAGCACCTTTGCCATAATAAGCACTGGAGCGAGTAGCATACGCCTCTGCAAATTTCGAATCCAACTTGATCGCTTGGTTGCAGTCTGCGATGGCACGGTCGTAATTTCCTTTGTGGATATACGCATCACCGCGATTGTTATATGCGACATCATAGTTTGGGTTGATTCGTAGGACGGCATCATAGTCCTCAATTGCCCGGTCATACATCTTTTCCCCAGAATACGCATTGCCGCGATTGTTATAAGCAAGGGCATAGTTGGGGTCGATTTGTAGGGCAGCGTCGTAGTCCTCAATCGCTTTGAAAGGCCACCCCTGTTCGAGGTATACATTGCCACGATTTAAATATGCCTCGACATCGTAAACGGCTCTTTTATAGGATCGCTTCCCCATGTTCGGTTAAAATGACATTTAACAAGGACTTTTTATAGAACCGGTTATGGGCTAATAACACCGCAAAAAGGGATCTAAGCTCTGAAATCAGTCCTAATTCCCGGGTTCCAAGGCATTTAATTGACAAAGATTCCGCGATATTCCGGGCGGTCTTATCATCAATCAATAGGTAATCTGCCAGGTAATATAGTTTGTTAAGTCATTCATGTTTCAAAATATACCCGGATCAGGGGAATACCGGGGCGCCTACAAAAAAGGCATCAGGGAGCTAAAATCGTTCTCCTTGCCTAGGAGCTCCAGGTACAGGGAAATCATGCCCCGGTGGTGGGTCTGGTGATTGAAGGTAAGAAGCAGCAATCCGTTTACCCTCTTTTCAACAGGGATACCCTTGTAGTTCAAAAATTTGAGGGTGCCGCAGAGGTCCTCATCCCTTAGTTCGTCGATGAAGTCAATGAGCTTATCATCAAGTTCCGACCGCTTGCTTATATACTCATCCGGGGATGAGAACAACAGCGTCTTAAAATCAAGCTCCCGGTCAAAGAAGGCGCCTGCCAGGGTCTTATATTCCCGCAGCAGCCGGTTCCGCTTGAGCATAGTAAAATCGGAAATGTAGAGATGGGAACACACGCCGTGAAGGGACGTAAAGAAGCCCCCTAATTGCCGGTCCCACCCTTCCCCGCCGAGGGTCTTGATAACCCCATTCATCTGCTCATTGGCGCCCTTATTGTACTTCGCCAAAAGGGTAAAGGTATCTTTAGTCATGCGGCGCCTCCATCACTGGTATCATATATGTTTTCTAATTTGTGCGCAATAACAGTAACGCTTCCCTGGACCTTTTACCATTCGCGTTTTTTGGGCGGGGCTACTATCTCTATCGTCTGGCCGGGGTGTTCGATGACATACAGTCCCTGTTCCAGGGCATATTCCCTGACTCCGCCCGCAATGAGCGCTCCGGCTATGCTGCTTATATATTTCCGCTTGTCGCCATGGGCATCGGCATAGCGCCGCAGGGTTTCCATCCGGTTCAGGTGCTCCTTGACATCCCCTTTGGTCAGGTTCGTCTTGACTTCTACTACCATGGCATAATCCCCGTTTTCCAGCAGAATGTCAATTTCCGCCAGAATATTGTTCTTGGCATCCTTTAGTTCATGATTCCGGGATATTTGGGTAAACCGGTACCCCGCTTCATTAAACTTATCAATGATATCTGACGCCGTTAAATGCTCAATGAGATTGCCCAAGCGGCTGCCCAAATTACTTATCTTCCGATCCGTCTCCTTCATTTGCCGAGCGAGCTCCTGAAATTTCAGGTCCGTCTCTTTCTGGCTCCGGGCTGTTTCTTTCTGACTCCGCCCTATATCTCGGAACATCTCCCGAATCTGCTCAAAGGTCAATGCGGGTTCTTGTGGTATCGCGGTCGTTGTATCCATGTTTGCCTCTTGGTTACAGTATACTACAAAACCGCACTAAAAACAGAGTCCCGGGATGGATGCCGGGCCTAATGTCTACCGCAATAACAGTAACGCTTCCGGCGGAACAAAAAGCCGCTCCGGCAGCTCAAACCCCAGATACTTGCTGTACTTCCACCAAAGCACTCCCTGTACTTCAATCGCACCGGCGCAGGCGTCGGCGTTGGTAAACAGCGCCACCCGCTCAAAGGGCTCATCCGACTCCTGGGTAAGGGCCATGCGTATCTCGTTGTAGCCCTCACCGCAGGCGGGGCGGAAGTCGTGGGCGCGGATACCCACATGGGTAATGCCCGGAGGAAGGGGCGCAGCAAGACGCAGGGGGAGGCCCCAGTCCAAGGCGAAAACTTCCCGCTCACCGGTCTGCCTCACAGGGCTTATATTCTTGCACCCCGTAAGCCGGGCAATCCGTACCAGGCCGGGGTTGGCAAAGAGGTCCCTGGTTGGGCCCTTCCCCAGGACCCGGCCCTTGTCCATGACCAGGGTTTCAGAGCAAAGCTTGAAGACTTCGTCCCGGCTGTGGGTCACCAGGATCACATCCTTACGGGTTTCGAGCAGTTCCATGAATTGCAGTTGCATCTGCTCCCGGAGATTGGTGTCCAGGGCGGAAAAGGGCTCATCCAGGAGTATCCCCTCGGGTTCCCGGATAAGCATACGGGCCAGGGCCGCCCGTTGCTGCTGCCCCCCGGAAAGCTGATGGGGGTAACGCCCCTCAAACTCCGCAAGGCCGAATTGCTCCAGCCATTCTCTGGCCTTTAGGCGCCGTGCCGGAGGTAAACCGGCAGCAACATTTTCCAGTACCGTCATCCGGGGGAACAGGGCGTAGTTCTGGAAGAGGTAGCCCACCCGCCGCACCTGGGGTTTCAGGTTAATCCGTTGAGCGGAATCAAAAAGCACCCGGCCGTTTACCGAAATGTGCCCTTCATCGGGGGTTTCTATCCCCGCTATGCACTTGAGGGTCATGCTTTTCCCGCAGCCCGAGGCCCCCAATATGCCCAGGCAGCCATCGGCGCTTTCAAGCTCGACCTCCAGGGAGAAGATACGGGAAAGCCGCTTCCGGATGGATACCCTAATGCTCATTTGACAATGCTCATTTAACCCGCTTTTCCTGAATGGTAAAGTAGTTCATCAGGGCTACCACGGCAAAGGAAAAGATCACGATGACAAGCACATAATTGTAAGCGGTGTCCATGTCCCCGGCGGAAACGGTGGAATAGATGGCCAGGGGCAGGGTACGGGTCTTGCCGGCGATGTTCCCCGCAAGCATAGCGGTGGCGCCGAATTCACCCAGGCCCCGGGCAAAGGCCAGCACTCCCCCGGAGGCTATGCCCGGCAGGGCGGTGGGCAGGCTCACCTTCCAAAAGATCTGCCATTCGGATAGCCCCAGGGTGCGCCCGGCATAGATAAGGTTAGGGTCAACCTGTTCCAGGGCGCCCCGGGCAGACCGGTACATCAGGGGGAAGGAGATGGCCACCGCCGCCAGAACCGTGGCCCCCCAGGAGAAAGCTATCTTAACGCTGAAAAAGTCGAGGAAGAATTTCCCTACCGGCCCCCGCACCCCAAAGATAAGCAATAGAAAAAAGCCCGCCACCGTGGGAGGCAGAACCAGGGGCAGGGTGAGGATGCCGTCCAGGATCATCTTCCCTGTTCTCCCCCTGATCCCGGCGACCAGCTTGGCCGCCAGGAGTCCCAGGAAGAAGGTCACCACAATCGCCGCCGTGGCGGTTCGTATGGAAATCAGTATGGGTGAAAGATTCATCAATTCGTCAATTGTTTGCAGCGAACCCGTAGTTCTTAAACACCGTGAGGCCTGCATCGGAGGCGAGGAAGTCAATAAAGAGCTGCGCCTCCTCAGGATGGGGAGCGGCGGTCAGTCGTCCAATGGGGTAAATGACCTTGGTGGAAAGGAGGCCGTCGGGAAGTTCGGTGATCACCTCCACATCCTTATTGATTGCCGCATCGGTGGCATAGACGATGCCCACCTCGGCGCTGCCCTGGGCTACCCAGTTAAGGACTTCGGTCACGTTGTTCCCCATGCTCAGCTTCTTCTGAACCGCGTCCCAGTTACCAAGCTTGGTAAAGGCTTCCTGGGCATACTGTCCTGCGGGGGTGGTTTTGGGGTCCCCAAAGGCGATGGTCTTCGCCTCGGTGATATTCTGAAAGCCGGTAACCGCCGTTGTGGTTCCCTTGGGCTTAATCAGGACCAGTTTGTTCTGCAGCAGGGGCTTTACCGAATCGGCGGGAATAAAGTTGCCGGCCACCAGACTATCCATCTGCCGGGTTGCGGCGGACATAAACACATCCGCCTCAAGGCCCTGTTCAATCTGGGTCTGGAGCCGCCCGGAACTGTCATAAACACCCTCCACGGTGATCCAGGGGTACTTTTGCCGGAACCGGGGGATAAGTTCCTGCACATAGGAATACTCAAGGCTTGCCGCCGCCGCCACCAGAATAGTTACGGGCGCTTTGTCAACGGCGGATGCCGACGCCCCAGCCGCCCCTTGGTCCTTCGTGCCCCCGGCAAACAAACCGGACTGACCAAAACCAAACAGAATAAGAACCGCCAAAGCAAAAGCCGGTTTTCGCGGGGTACTAATCATCTTCATAAAATCCTCCATAGACTTAGACCGGATATATTTCCCAATACAATTCGTACTATAGCGGCTATCCTATGATCCGTCAAGAGGAATAAACATCACCTTACCGAATCTCGGCAAACGAAACCCGCTGCACCAGCCCCGAGGCGTCAATATCAAACACCACCATCCCATTTTCGTTCACGCTTTTTTCGCTGGTATAAGATTCCCCGGCATACAGCCCGGTAAGGTAGGCGTCCACATCGTCGGTCTCGATCTCCTGCACATCCACATCCCGCATCTGGTTCCGCGAACAGGAATTGAAGATCTCCCGAATCATCTCGTATTTTTTTTTCATTTCGTTTTGATAGTAATGGCGTTCTTTATCAGGTCCACGCTTTCCAGCGTCCCGGTAACGCTAATATCCTGCCCCATAAGGTCGGTAAGGGTTATGGTATCCCCCAGCACCTTAATCCCGCTGACATATTCGCAGAGCTGTTTCCGCTCGCCGCCCATGCCCAGCTCATAGGCTGTTGAAAGGCACATCACTTACCATCCTGCGAACCAGTAGGTTCGTTCACCAGCTCTAAGGCCTTGGCAAGTTTATCACTCCCCGTTTCAAAGTCCTTCACCGCATTATTGATGATATCCGCAGATTCATGCTGCCCGGCATGGTAGAGATTGTGCGCCAGACCGCCCAGCTCTGCGGCATGTTCCCGGTTATGATCCAGCATATACTTCAGCAGGGTCTTTAGCTTGGCTAAATCGCCGCCGCCATGGCCGTGGTCATGCGGATGTTCGTGGTCGTGGGGATGCGCATGATCGTGATCGTGGCAATGTTCGTGTGCATTCCCATGGCTATGCTCGTGTTCATGGCAATGTCCATGTTCGTGTGCATGCTCATGATCGTGTGGGTGTTCGTGTGCATGCTCGTGATCGTGCGGATGCTCATGTTCGTGACAATTCCCATGGCTATGTTCATGGCAATGTCCATGTTCGTGATCGTGTTCATGCTCGTGTCCATGTGGATGCTCATGTGCGTGGCCGTGTTCTAAATCATTATCGTGCGCATGATCATGAAGATGATCATGCCCATGTTCGTGTGCATGACTATGGGTGTGTTCGTGGGCATGATCATCTGACATAACTACAGTTCCAGGAATGAGTCGCTGAACAACGACTGGTTCATGATGATGTCGGCAGACTTAATACCCTGCATCAATTGCTTATCACAGGGATTCACAATGGCGGAGGTAAGGCCGTTGCCGATACACATGGCGACCATGTAGGAGTCAACGATGGGCCTTAAGGTCTTGGGCATCATGTTGGACACATTGGAGAGGCCGCCGGTGGAGTTAAAGCCCTGCTCGGAAAGCCATTTGATAAACGACAGGGTTTCCTGCTGTTTCTCCTGCATACCCTTGATAACCAGGAACAGGGGGTCAAACCACAGATCCGCCGCATCCATGCCCAGGTTCATGCCGTATTCCAGCATTTCCAGAACATAGCCCTGCCGCTCTTCGTTGTCGGAGGGAACGCCGGCCTTGGATGCCAGGGCAATAACGATGGCGTCATTGGCTGCGGCAACGTCAATGTAGGAAATCCGGTCACCCGCATCGGCGGAGTTGACAATCGGCTTGCCCTTGGCGCGGTTGTATACCTTGATACCCGCTTCAATGGCCTTCTTGTTTGCCGTATCAAGGGCAATCGGCACATTGTCGAAGTTTTCCTGCAGGAGCTTTACACCCCACTGCATCAGTTCCTCGCCGCCCTTTTCCGCCGGCCCGATGTTCAGGTCCAGGTAGGTGGCCCCCGCATCAAGCTGCTCCTTCGCCCGCTTCTTAATCGGTTCCGGATCTTTATTCTCCATGGCCGCTTTGATAGCCGGGGAGATACAGTGAATACGCTCACCAATAACGATAAATTTACCCATACATGCTCCTCAAAAAAGTTTTAAGATACCCACGGGGTATCCGATGCCCCCGTTACAGGGACATCAAAAACCCCGCCGCAGTGCAGCGGGGCCTTCAATCAAAAATCAACAATTAACCCTTAAAATCCTTGAGCCACTTTACAACACCGGCGGCTTCATTGGGACCTACCAGGATCTTCCAGCCCGGCAGATTCTCTTCCAGTTCGCCCTTCAGGACGGCTACCTTGCCGGGGATAAGGAGGTTGCGGCTCTTCACCTTACCTTCAATACCCGCTTCCTTAAAGAACTTGGAAATGGTACCGGCGGAGAATTTTCCCGCCGCCCAGGAGGTCAATACCGAATACCCGCCGGCATCGGCAACCACCAGGTTTACGGGCACCCCGCTCCGTTCCAGTTCGCCGTTGATAACGAAGTAGGACAGGGCAAAGTCCACGGTGAGGGCCACGATGGAATTTTCGTCCGCGCCGTTGACCGGATAGATCTTCGGTTCCATCTTCATGGGCTTCTGAGGGTCGGTGAAGACATTCTGCCGCAGGCCGTACAGGGGCAGCGCCGTGGCGTAGCTCATGGTGCTCAGGATGATGATCGAACCGTATTTCAGGGTGAACAACGAGGCAAGCGCGATCTGCAGATTCTCGTCACCCCCGGCCAGCTTGTGGAGATTCACGATGCTGGGATAACCGGAACTGCGGTCATTGTCTTTCAGGGCCGCCCGGCGGAGTTCCACCGCGTTGGCAAAGGTCTCTTTAATGGAACCGGCGGTCACATCAACCACCAGGTTCTTGTTCCCGGCGCCTTCCAGTTTCAGAACCGTGTCGTAGATCTCGTCCAGGTTCTTTCCGCCGACACCGAGGATAACACCGGCTTCGGTGGCAAGCTTGTTAAAGGCTTCCCAGTTACCGGCGTTGGCGCCGTTGAGGATGGGCTTGTCGGCCTTCACCGCATCAAGGGCGGCTTTCGCGGCAGCCGCGTCGGTCACTTCCAGGATGATGCCGGCCCGGCCTGCGCCCTGGGCTTTCTTCGCCGCGTCAACAAACTTGCCGGAATCACCGGTAAATTCTACGTTGACCACGTCCACCCTCATCTGCTCGCCGATACGGTCGTAGTCAATGAGTTGGATTCCGGGCAGTTTCGCATCCACATCAGCGGCGGAAACCGACACCGAGTAGAGGCTCTTGGATACAAAGGTCTTGTCGTGCCGGAAAAGCACAGTCTCGCCGCCGAGCTGAAGATCCTTGCCAAAGGCAAGCTTCTTCATGGGGGGGGCCGAAGCCTCGCTGAGGGCGGCCAATGCCTCCGCAGAGATGTCCGGACATTTGTCGATGGTGATCCCGCCGGCAGCAACCTTCATCGCGAAAGCCATACAGGTGGGGTTACCGCATTTTTTGCAGTTTGATTTGGGCAATAATTTAAATATGTCCATTCCTTTTAAAGCCATGGTTTCCTCCTTATACCAGCGCCGCAATAAGTTTTGATACTGCGGCAACCGATGCGGGATGGCGCAGAATAACAGCATCAGTGCCGGCGGCTAATACCGCAGAGGCCGTAGCAATTTCCATGGCGATACCCCGCTGTTCCTGGGGACCCCAACCTTTGGGCGCTTCCGCTTCGCTCTTGAAGGATTCGCCAACGTTCCAGGTCTGCTCACTCACCGGGGTGATAATGGGCACCTGGAGCTTGTCATCGTTCTGAGTCAGGGCGGCCAGCTTGATCCGTTCCATGGTTGAAACGACATACTCAAACCCATAGCCCGCAGAAGCGGACCCGGTGTTCATGACAATGTTTTCGTGTTTGATCCCCATCTGGATGATCAATACGTTCAGCTGCTTGGCCAGGTTGATATCTACCGCAGATTCTGCAGCGACATTCTGCCCATAGGCCTGAACCGCGCCGACAGCGATCTTCTTGTGGTTATCTTCCTTGGCGGACATGAGAAGCACGTTCTTTCCGGACAGCGCCTCGGCAACCTTTACTAAGAGATCACCGTCTTTTTCAACGTTCTTGCTGCCTTGGATTACCAGGGGGAATCCGCCCACCGCATCCGACACTTCCTTCGCAAGCTTAACACAGTCTTCTATAGACTTGTTCGCTCCGTTGGGGTCGGCGCTTTCCAGGGACAGGGCAACAAAGCTGGCGCCGGGAATTGTGGCGGCCTTTTTCGCCACTTCGGCGATGGTCTTTGCCCCTTCATAAAACTTGCCTAATTCAGGCAGATCCCGATTCGGGCCCAGGTCGGAAACCTCCACACCCACCAGGGGGGGATTCTTGATCTTGTCGTCAAAGCTGTAGAACGGGAGCACACATTGCCCCCCAAAAGTAACAGCTTTGTCCCCGGCGCCGATCTTTACCTCTTTGATCGACGACGGGAATTTCTGCGGAACGCGTTTAAATGCCATAACACTCTCCTCTTTAGAAAAAATAATAACAGAGCAAGGCGGGTGTGTCCCGCCTTGCCCTATCTCTTTGACCTGATTACATCAGGGGTTCAAGTTTCAGTACCGGGTGTTTTTTCCCATTCAGGAATTCCACCAGTTTTTCCGGTTCTTCCTCGGTAACCGTCTCATCGGCGATCATCTCAACAAAGTTGTCGATCCCGTAGAGTTCTTTAGCCGTTGCGTTAAGCTTTGGTCCCACCAGCTCTTTCAGGGCCTTGGGCATCCACACGATACGCGCGGGGCCGCCTTCGGCTGCCATGAACTTCTTGGAGCTGATGAACTGCTTCCCGTGACCCATGAAGCCCGGTGTCTGAACACCGCCGCCGGTCATGGAGGCCAGTTCCGAGAAGGACATACCTACCGGGGTCTTGCCCTGGTGTTCACGGTTAACAATAACCACACCATTGGTGGTTGCCTCAAGTCCGCAGATACACTCGAAACAGCCGCAGCTGGTCATGGGGTCCTGCATAATGGAATAGAGGGTAACCGCCTGGAGGGCGCCGTGGGATGCTTGCTGCACCGCTTCGTTAACGTCTTCCCAAACACCGAGCTTTTCATCAATCACCCGTTCTTTGGTAACGATCTGGCAGGAGCCGTTGGGGTCAATCTCATTGGTGGCCTTGGCGTCAAGCCAGGAGACCGCGCCGCAGAGACCCAGCCGTTCCGGGGTAACAACGCAGACGTGGGCGGGGGAGAATGACTGGCAGAGAATGCAGTTGTAGAATACTTCCACATTATCATCCGTAAGAGATTTGAGCCGGTCATCCCGCTGTTCGTAGACCTTGTTGACCTCTTTCTTCAGCCGTTCGCAGTCTTCAGTCTTCGTATAGATCTTTACCTGCACCTTGTCGATGATGGCTTCAAACTCGCCCTTGAGCTTGGCATAGAGGATTTCCCCGAAGTGCTTGGCGCGGAAGCCCGCGGCAATGGTAGCCTTGCTGACCCGGACGAGAATAAGATCCCGCTGGCCGGTGTGCATGATACCTTCGGCGTAGTTGAAGTAGTGGTGCAGACGGCGTTCAAACACGGGCTCGAAGTCCTTCTGCATGGCCTTTCCGGCAACCTCGACAACAAACGCGATCTGAGAATCCGAGCCTTCCTTAATGGTGTCAATATCCGGCCCGATAACTTCGATCTTGTGGTCTTCGATGTCCTTGGCTTCCTTG
>BNUW01000037.1 GCA_025997655.1 Spirochaetia bacterium | reverse complement strand
ATCGTTAAAAGAACCCTTCCTGTACCAGTATTCGCCGGAAGTTCCGGGGACCATACTGCAGCAGAGCCCTGAACCGGGGACCAGCATTTCGGGTCCCACGGTACTGGAATTGGTGGTCAGCCGGGGCTTGGAGAATGAGCTGACCAGGGTCCCTGCGTTAACCGGGCTTTCTATCAATGCCGCCCTGGCAATCCTCGGGGACGCAGGTGTTCGCTTTACGTTTTCGCAGCGCAGCCCCGGCCGCGGCGAGCAGCCGGAAACGGTGCTCAGCCAAACCCCGGCGGCGGAAACCCTCGTCGCGGCCAATACGGAGCTTTCCCTGGTGGTAAGTTCCCCGGCGAAACTTCAGGCGGGGGAGGTCTTTGCGCTTTTCTCCTACACCCTGCCCGCAAACCCCTACCCTTTATCGGTAAGCCTGGAGGCGATACTCCCCACGGGGACCCGTCAGACTATAATAACCGTGAACCATCCGGGGGGCACATTCACCGTCCCCTACCGTCTGCCCATCGGTTCCACCCTGATCCTCTCCATGCTGGGCCGTGAGCTGTACCGGGAAGAGGTTTCCCTTCCGGCATGGGGTTTGGATCAGCGCTAAAAAGCCGATAATAAGGGAGGGTGCGACGTGTTTTCCGCGGAACTTAAGGAACTGATTGTTCAGGTGCTCACTTCCTGGCAGGTACTGGTTGTTACCATTGGTATCATCCTCTATATCTTCATCGTTTCCTACGTGGCCCAGATCTACCGCACCGCCCGTCCCAAGGCGCCCAAAGCCGAAAAACCTAAAAAAGAGAAGAAAGCCGACAAAGTCACCGAGGATACCGGTGAACTGGGGCTGGGGGAATGAGGTGAACCTTTGGTTAGTGAACCTTCGGTTCTCGGCACCGTAATTTTATTCTTCCACGGGAAATGCCGAATCTTTTTTAACTGCCCGGTGCGGATCAGCCGCCGGATGGTTCCCTTTACATCCTCCTCGGACCAATGTAATGATTCTGCGCCGGTTAAAACAGGGATAGCCTCCTCCGGCGTATAGGCCCGGCGATTTTTGCGAAAAAAACCAAGAACGCTTTCCTCCTCCCGCATCTTGTCCGAGGCCGTATGATCGCAGACATCGCAGCAATCCGATTCGGGCGTATCCCCGCCGCCTTCATAATTGAGCAAGTGCAGCAAGGCTTCCCGTCGGCAGCCCGCAGTATTCCTGCCGTAGGAGAACAGCGCCTCCAGCCGCAGCTTATCCGCGTCCTTCTGCGCCCGCTTCAACGCCGGCGCATCATCCGGCCCCCAGAGCAGGATAGCCTGGGAAGCTTTGCCGTCCCGTCCCGCCCGTCCCGATTCCTGGAGGTATGCTTCCACCGATGGCGGGCAGTCCCGGTGTATCACCGTACGGATATCCGCTTTATCGATTCCCATACCATAAGCGCAAGTGGCGAGTAGTACTGCGTCAGGATTTTTGAAAAACCATTGCTCAACCCCGGTCTTCTCCTCCCGGCTTAATCCTGCATGGTAGAAACGGATTTCGCGGGCCCATGAAAATTCCGCCTCCAATTCATTCCGTAAATACCGCGCCAGTTTTTCCGTCCCGTTCCGTGATGAACAAAACACAATCGCCGGCCGCCGATGTTTGATGAGCAGATCCCGCACCGCCAAATCCCGGAGTATGCAGCCCCGCGCAGCATACCTAATGTTGCTCCGGTCCGGGTTTCCGATGATGCGGTGCGCGGCAGCGCCGCCGTCTACACCGCCGAAAATATATTTCTGGATGTTGTTTAAGACCGGCGTTGAAGCGGTGGCGGTAAAAGCCGTCACCAGGGGCAGCCCTGTTTTGTCCATAGCAGTATTACTGGCGGCCCGGATGATTTCCCCAATCCGCAGATAGCTTGGCCGGAAGCTTTCCCCCCATTCGCTCACACAGTGCGCCTCGTCGATCACCACATGAACGATACCGAGCTTTCCCAGTTTGTCCATCACCTTTGGTGTCAGCAGTACTTCGGGGTTGGCAATGATAAAGCGGCTTTCCCTGGTTTCCACCTTTTTCCAGATAGCTTCCCGTTCCGTTCGGCTCTGACCGCCCCGGAGTATCACCGGTGCAAACCCCTGTTCCTGCAAACGCCGTTCCTGATCCGCCATCAGGGAGAGGATGGGGTAAATCACCAGGGTGGGGCCCTCAAAGAGCATGGCGGGAAGCTGGAAACAGAGGGACTTCCCGGCGCCGGTAGGTAGTATTACTATCTGACGGCCCATGGCGGTACGGTCGGAGTCATCGGCATGATCCGTGTCGTTGGCGGTTTCGTTAGCATCGCTATCATCATTATGATCCTGCAAGCCCAGAGGCCAATTAACCGGGACCCCTGCGGCTTCCGCCGCTTCCAGGATATTCGCCACCACCAGCCGCTGGTAGGGGAACAAGTAGGATAGGCCGAAGAGTTCCTTTACGGCTTGGGTTACGGGGTCCGGTATTTCAACATTCACTTTTTCCGCCTCCACACGGTATATGCCGGAAACGGGGAAAATGCTTTAGTCAGGGGTGATTTAAGCCCCCTTCCCAAACGGGCAAACCGGATAGTGACATTCCGGGCACGCGAGGCATAGCCCCCCGTTGCCCATGCGGGTAAAGTCCCGCCGTTTCATATGCAGTCCCGCGGCAATGCGGGGCAGGACCATGTCGAAAACCGTGGCGGCCATGTACATCACGCAGCCGGGGACACCCATGATGGGGACGCCGTCGTCGTAATAGCCCAGGAGGAACATTACCCCCGGGATGACCGGAATGCCGTAGATGACGATTTCGGCGCCGCTCTGTTTGATCGCGCCGGGGGTGTTGTCGTCGGGGTCCACGCTCATGCCGCCTGAGCACAGGATGAGGTCCGGCAAAGATGCACGGGCTTCAGCGATGGCCCGCTCGACGTTTTCGATGCCGTCCGGGACGGTGATATGTTTTTTTACTGAAATCCCATAGGCGGCGAGCTTGGCGGTAATAACCGGAGTAAAAGTGTCGGCGATACGGCCCTTGGCAACTTCGCTGCCGGTGGTGATCACGCAGGCGCTTTTCAGGCGGTAGGGGAGGATGGACATCAGGGGCGTCGGGCCGACCGCTTCCCGTGCTTCCCGCAGCTTTTCCTCCGGGATGGCCAGGGGGACCGCCTTCATCCCCGCCAGCTTGTCCCCGGCTTTTACCGGGCTCAGGGCATGGCGGGTGGCAATGACAAGATCCTTGATGTCGTTGATTTGGTCAAGCTTTCCCGTGTCGCAGTAAAAAAGCCCATCGGTTTCGGCAAAAAACTCGATTTTTCCCTCCACCGGGCCGCTCTGCCGGATATTTTCCCCCCGGCATATCCGGGCCAGCGCCTCGGCGGCCTCATCCTCGTGGAGCATACCGCACAGCTTTTCCCAGACGAAGATCTGCTCCTTGCCCATGGAAAGGAGCATGGGGATATCCTCCTCCCTAATGATATGCCCCTTGCGGAACTGGGGCCCCTTCATTTCGCCCTTTACAATACGGGTCAGGTCGTGGCAAAGCACCTGACCCACTGCATCTTCTACCCGTAACTTCTTCATTACCGGGAATTATATTGGTATAGTATTCGTAGTGTCAAGCAATCACTAATCCCCGGCAGGAATTCTAAATTTAACCACCGACCTCACTGACGTCACGGACTCCTGCTTTCTTATCTTTTCCTTAGTCCGTGAGGGTCCGTGTGGTCTGTGGTTTTTCCTAACTTGGGATACACTAATCCCCGGCTGCCCTGCTAATGGCATATGAGAATGCGGCCGCGACTAATTGCTCATCCCCGGACAAAAGCGTGCGGATATGCAGGATAACGCGGCCTTCGCGAATGGCCGGGATCACCGGGACGGGGGCGGCGCGCAGACCCGCAGCCAGGGTTTCTGCGCTCAAGGCTGCGCCGCGTATCGCTACACCGAAACCGGAGAGCAGATCCGTGGGGAACGAGCCGCCCCCTATGGCGTCTTCGGTCTCCACCACCGCAATGTCAAAATCACCGGCGTGCAGGTTTGCTGCGGTGCGCTTCAACATGCGGCTCAGCCGGCGGGCCCTTTCGAGCAGGACGGGTTTGCTCAGTTCGATCATCCTGATTACCGGTATCGTGTTCTGTCTGCCGGCAAGGTAGAGCCGAAGGGTGGCATCGAAGGCTGCAAGGGTCATTTTATCTACCCGCAGGACCCGGAGAAGCTGGTGGGTCCGCATTTTGTCTATAAGCTTCTTTGAACCGGCAATCACCCCAATCTGCGGGCCGCCGAGTAATTTGTCGCCGGAAAATGTCACAATATTTGAACCTGCCAAGAGACATTCCCGGACCGAGTGTTCACGATCCGCATGAAATTTTTTAAAATTTCCGGGCACTCCAAGGGGGCCGAGGAGCCCGCTGCCAAGATCCTCCATGAAGACGAGGTTGCGCTCAGCGGCGAGTTCCGCCAGTTCTTCACGGGATGTGGATTTGACAAAACCGTCTATCCGGTAATTTGAAGGGTGGACTTTCAATAAAACTGCGGTGTTTTCCGTGATTGCGCTGCGGTAGTCCTGTATGCGCGTCGAATTGGTGCAGCCAACCGCCGTCATTTTTGCCCCGGAAAAGTCGAGTATTTCCGGAATCCTGAAGGAGCCGCCGATTTCCACCAGTTCCCCGGCGGAGACGATGACCTCCCGGCCTTGAGCAGTTGCCGATAGCGCCAGAAGTACTGCGGCAGCATTGTTATTGACGACCAATGCGGCTTCGGCGCCGGTCATGCGGCAGAGACTCCACTCAACATGAACATTGCGCCCCCCCCGTTCACCCTGTTCGGGATCATATTCCAGGGTGCTATAGGTTCCCGCTATAGCATTGACCGCGTGAATCGCCTCATCGGCAAGGGGGGCGCGCCCGAGGTTTGTGTGAATGACTACGCCGGTGGCATTGACCACGGGTTTCAGCGTACTCGACGATTTTAAACGGAGCAGATTTACCGCGCGGCTTACGGCGAGTTCATCTATCGGTCTACAGTCCGCCGACAAGCTGCCCGGTACGCCGCTGCATAGCTCACGCCTGATTTCGGCAAGCACCTCCGCTATTATTTTTTTTACCGTTTCTCTCCCCAGGGAGCCGGAAAAAGGAGCGGCCCAGGGAGCATTAAGCAGATCGTCCATTGCCGGGATAGACCGCAGCAAGGCGTTTGTATCGGAAAACGTCATACTCGGAAGGGGGGGATTCGAACCCCCGACAGCCAGTTCCCAAAACTGGCGGCTTAACCACTAGCCAACCCTCCGAAATCCCTATGGCGCTTATTATACGGGTTTGGGGGGCGGTGGTCAAGTCGACCTGCTGGTCCCCGCAGGGCTCCTGCATTTACTCTGAGAAATAAAAAATCTTATATAGAGAGTGAATTAGGAAAGAAAAGTATAAAAATGTACCGAATATGGTCGATTACACGAAGCATTTTACAAAATACCAGCTTGACCGCACATTAAAGACTAAATTTCTTTCATATAAAGTTACAAAACATATCTTAAAAAAGTAAATGCAGCGGCCCTGCTGGTCCCCGCAGGAATTCAAAATTTAACCACCGACCTCACGGACCCTCACGGACTCGTACTTCCCTATCTTTTCTTTTTCCGTGTGGTCAGTGTGGTCGGTGGTTTTTCCTAATTTGGAACTGGCTCAGACAAGAAAAAATAGTAATTCAGTGGACCTCTTCCCTGGTATTACTCAAAATCCAAATATTTCTGCCGCCCGTTCCATGTTTTTGATCACCGGCACCGAGAAGGGGCACCGTTCTTCACAGCTCCCGCAGGCAACGCAGTCTGATCCGTGGGCATTCAGGGCTTTGTAATGCTGTGCAATGCTCGGCGGGATTGCCTGCGGACTAAACGATTTATCCAGCGCGGCGATGTCCAGGTACTTGTTCATATCGGCTATGTTGATCTCCTGTGGGCAGGGGAGGCAATGGTTACAGTACACACAGTTACCCTTAAAGCTGCCCTGGTACTGCTCAACAATACTGCTGTAATCCCGTTCCGTATCGTCCATGTCCAGATACGTCAAAGCCTCATGCACCTGCGCCCCAGAAGCACAGCCGATAAGGGTGCTCACCACCGCCGGCCGGGTCAGGGCGTAGTGGATGCACTGCCCCACGGTCAGGGGCCGGGAAAAGGGGGTATGTTCCCTGGAAAGCAGCTTCCCCGCCCCCAGGGTTTTCATCACCGTTATGCCAATCCCCCGTTGTTCACAGAGCCGGTACAGGGCGGCACGATCAGGGTCCAGGTTTTTTTCATAGCCGAAGGGATTGCCCGCTTCATTAAGCTGGTTCAGCACATTAACACTGCGGGGAGCCATATCAAAGGCAGGGTTGATACTGAACATCAGGAGATCCAGCGCCCCGGTTTCCACCGCCCGATGGGCCGTGATAGGGTTATGGGAACTGGCGCCGATGGCCCGGATGGTTCCCGCCTTTTTCAAGTCCTGGGCGTACTTGAGCAAATCCCCCTCAAAGGTCTGCTTAAAATCCTCTTCCGAATCGATAAAAAACAGCATCCCGAAATCAATATAATCGGTGTGGAGACAGCGGAGCAGATTCTCAAAATATTTTTTACAAGTTCCTAAATCCCGGCTTCTGTCATACTGTTCATTGATGTCCGTAGACCCGATATGCCCCTGGATGAGCACCTGGTCCCGTTTCCCCGCCAGCGCCTTACCGATATTGGTCCGAACCGTTTCTCCGGGCATAAAAAGGTCCATCATATTGATACCCTGATCCAGGGCGGTTCCGATAACCTCATCCACCGTGGAAAAGGGTTTATTGTCCAGATGTTCGGTTCCAAGGCCGATGATGCCCGCGGACATCCCGGTTGCGCCGATGGAACGGCGGGGCATCGAACCAAAGGTTCGCGGGTTGTGTTGTGTAGTCATGGATTAACTATACCCCGATGAGCGGGGCGGGGGCAAGTGCAGGGGGAAAAAGACGGCTATTTCTTCTCCGCCGCAGCCCTCGTCCGTATGGGCCGCAGTTCCGCCTCGCTCACCAGCGCAGGGTCGTCTATGCCGATGGGCAGTTCCCGTCCCTCTTCGCTCTCCACGTCCTCTTCCTCAAACAGGGGTGCGTCCATAACGGGCTCCTGGGTCACCGCCAATTCCTCGTTCTTCAGCTTTACTGAGATAACCTTGGTAATCCCCGATTCCTCCATGGTAACCCCCAGCAGTGTTTCTGCGCCGGTCACCGTTTTTTTGTTATGGGTGATGACGATGAACTGGCTGGCGCTGCCAAACTCCCGCAGCAGGTGGACAAAGCGGGCAACGTTATCCTCGTCCAGGGCCGCGTCAATTTCGTCCAGCAGGCAGAAGGGGGAGGGCTTTACCATGTAGGTGGCAAAGAGCAGGGCTACTGCGGTCATGGATTTCTCGCCGCCGGAAAGGAGGGAGATGTTTTCCTGCTTCTTCCCCGGGGGCTGTGCGTAGATTTCTATTCCGCACTCCAGCACATGGTTAGGGTCCTGGAGTTCGAGCAGCGCCTTGCCGCCCCCAAAGAGCCGGCGGAACATATTGTTAAAATTCCGTTTAATCTTATTGTAGGTTTCTATGAACAGCTCCGAGGATTCCGCCCGGATTTCCTTAGTGATCATTTCCAAATCGTCCCGGGCCTTGGTCAGGTCCGCCAGTTGGCTGGAAAGAAAATCGTAGCGTTCCTTGGTCTCCGCAAATTCCTCCGGCGCCATAAGGTTCACCGCCCCCAGGTCTTTAAGCCCCGCCCTCGCCCGGCTCAGGTTTTCCCGCAGTTCCGCCGGCGCCGTAGTAATGGTAAAAATCCGCTCCTCAAATTCCATGAGGTCCCGGGAATGGGTTTCCCGGAAGTTACCCTGAATGTTCTTAATCTCCGTGTCGGACTGGACCAGTTCCAGGTGGAGCCGTTCCAGAATTTCCTGCACCTTGGCAAGCTCCGCCATCCGCTTCTTGATGGTCTCCCGTTTCCCCGCCACATCCCCGTTCCGTTTGCTGATATCCTTCTCAAGCTTCTCCAAATCCGCGGTGAACTGCATCCCCTTCCGTTCTATATCCGCAAGCTCCGATTCCGTGTCGGCAATCCGCTCGTTGATTTCCTCAAACCGCTTACGGGCTAAAAAAAGTTCATCCCGGACAGTTTTGAGAAGCCCCTCCTGCCCCGCCAATTCCCGGCGTATAAGCTTGGCTTGTTCCTCCGCCGCCTGTGCCTGGGTGGTCATCCGTACCCGGCTCAGGCGGAGATCCTCCAGGGTCGCCCGATATTCGTCAATCTTGACACTCAGGTTTTCATTATCCTGCCTGAGAGAGGCGATCCTGCCCCGCCTATCCACAATCCCCTCATTGGCCGCCCGGATTTCCGCATCCAGCGCCCGTTTCTTGGTTATGATCCCCTCCGGCGCGAGAAACTCGTCGATAAAAGCGGGGGTGCTCTTCCGGTAACTTTCAAAAAGGGCCAGGACCTTATCCCCATACCCCGCCGCATCCGACAAAGCCGCTGCGAGCCCCTCGGCAATACGCTTTAATTCTACCGCAGAGGGGATCTGGTCCCCCGCCGCCGCACGGTCCGCTGCCGCAGCCAGGTCCCGGAGCAGGGTTTCCCGGCCGGAAAGGAGGGTCCGCAACAAACCCAGGGCCTCATCCAGGGCCGCCTCGGTATTCCGCCGTTCCGCTGCGGAGTACCCCGCCTCTTTAAGCCCCGCATCCAGGGCCGCCACAATATCGTCGGTGATGGCCTCCAGGGCTTTGGCGTGCTCCGCCCGCCCCCGCTCAAGGCCGCGTATCTCCTCTTCGTTCCGGTGCACCCCCGAATCGTTTTCCCCGATCCGGGCGGCGGCGGTCTGAATATTCTCCTCAAAGGAGGCGATATTTTCTTCTATACCATGGACCTTTTTCTGTAAGTCCCGGACCGCCCCATCCTGTTCCTCAGCATCCTCGACAAGTTCCCCGATTTTTATGCCGATAGCCCGTTCCCGGCCCTCATTCTGCTGGATTGCCGCATTGGTTTCCGCCCGCTGATCCGCCAGCAGCTTCGCTTCCTTTTCCCGGGCGTTCTTTTCCACCGCCAGCCCGTAAATCTTTGTTTGGAAATCATTGATCTGTTTTTCCATGGAATTGACCATGTCCATGTTCTCTTCCAGGGATTTGTTGACGGCGTCAATATCAGCCCTGATGGCGTCCCGGTCCAGGGTCCGCTTTTTGAGGTTCTCCGTCCGCTCATCCCGCTCATACTTGAACTGTTTCAGCCGAAGAAGCTGAATATCCAGCTCAAACTGAAAAATTTCTTCCCGCAAAGTCCGATATTTCAGGGTTTTATCCGCCTGCGTTTTTAGACTATCGTAGGATCGCTTCACTTCCCCTAAAATCCCCTCAACCTGACGCATGTTTTCTTCAGTTTTGGCGAGTTTCCGCTCCGCCTCGGCGCTTTTTATCTTAAAACGGGTAATCCCGGCGGCTTCCTCAAAGAGATAACGCCGTTCATCGGGCTTAGAGGACAGAACCTGGTCGATTTTGCCCTGTTCCATCACGGAATAGGCAGCCTTCCCCACCCCGGTATCCCAGAAAAGTTCCCGGACATCCTTAAGTTTCTTCTGCTCAGCGTTGATGAAGTATTCACTTTCCCCGGACCGATAGAGCCGCCGCTTAATCTGGATTTCCGCCGAATCCAGGGGGAGCTGCCCGGACTCATTCTCCAGGGTCAGGGCCACCTCCGCCACATTCAGGGCTTTCCGACTCTCGGTACCGTTAAAGATGACATCCTCCATCTTTTCGGCCCGCATGGCCTTGGAAGCCTGTTCCCCCAGGACCCACTTGATGGCGTCCACTACATTGGACTTCCCACACCCATTGGGCCCCAAAAGGGCGGTGATCCCATCGGCAAACTCGACCCTGGTCCGGTCGGCAAAGGATTTGAAACCAAATATGTCTAAGCTTTTAAGAAACAATGCAAACTCCTCCTCCCTTATACCATGCGGAGGGGGGGTGTGAAAAGGTAGGGGGAAAAACTACGCAGGGAACACAGGGTGCTGCATGTCTTCCAGCGACAAACACCATCCCTCAATCTCGTACCGTACCGCCTGATGGCCGGGCCGGGTAGGGAGCGGAGGAGTTATCTCGCCGATAAGCTGTCGGCTGGTTTCATCAAGGCATACGCTGCTTTCAATCCCATCTCAACCTGCCGCGACTTCAATTCGCCGGTCTTGCACCACCGGGCAAAATGTTCGCAGTTAAAGAAAACCAGGTTGTATTCCCCCTTTTTCTTGCCAACAAGGGAACGCGCCCGGCGAACCGTCTCATTCTACCTTCACCCCGCCACGCGATAAAACCCGCACTTGAGGTACAATGACTCATCGTAGCCCACCAGCACCGGATGGTCCGCAGGCTGCCGCCGGAAGTCCAGCATGATAAGCCGCTTACCGGCATCGGCGGCGGCTTCGGTTATCATGTACCGGAAGCGGATCTCGTCCAGGGCGTAACTGCATGAACAGGTGACCAGAATGCCGCCGGGTTTGAGCATGTTGATTGCCCGCAGGTTGATTTCCTTGTACCCCCGGAGCGCCCCCTCCAGCGCGGAACGGGTTTTGGCAAATGCCGGAGGGTCCAGGATGATGATGTCGTACAGTTCCTCTGCGGGCCTGCGCCGCAGGTATTCAAACACATCGGCTTCAACGGTAGTAATACTGTCCCCCAGCCCGTTAAGGCCGGCGTTAATCCGCACCGTTTCCAGGGCGGCGGCGGAAGCATCCACACAGGTTACCTGCGCGGCGCCCGCCCTGGCAAGGTGTATGCCGAAGCCCCCGGTGTAAGAAAAGACGTCCAGCACCCGCAGTACAGGCTTTCCTGCAGAGGCGGCCTGGGCATACGCGGCGGCAATGCGGCGGTTATCCCGTTGGTCAAGGAAGTGACCGGTCTTCTGCCCGTCTATCAGGTTCACCATGAAGGGGATGCCGTTTTCAAAAATGACAATTCCTGCGGCGGGAAAGCTGCCCCGAATAAGCCCTTCCCGCAGGGGCAGCCCTTCCAATTCCCGGACCTTGGCGGCGGACTTCTCGACGATACCGGCGCTCGTGCCCAGGGGAATACCATCGGGGATGATAAAGCCGTCCTGTTCCAGCACTTCTTCCAGAGCGGCGATAATTTCTTCCCGGCGGGAGTCCATGCCGAAGCTAAGGAACTGGATGGCAATCCAGGATTGCGGTTTCCCCAAGGCGGCCTCGGCATCCTCGAACATGATAGGCCGCAGTGATACTGCGGACTCAAGTTCCGCCGACTCAACTTTGTTGAGAGGCCAGCCCACAAAGCGATCGATGATAATGCCGGGGAGAAAATCCGCCTCGGCAAAAACGAGCCGGAGGGAGTGCCGGTGCAGGTCGTAATTACTTGGCCCCACCGTCCGCTGTGCCACCGCTTCCCGGATACGCCGTTTGAAGAAGCCCTTGTCCATGCCTTCCTTGGAGGGGCTGTAGATGCGGGCGATGATCTTCGAGTTGGGGTTGACCAGGGCGCGGCCCAGGTATGTTTTCCGGGAGCTTTCCACATCCGCAACCTCGCCGGGCAATAATACTACCGGGGCAGGATCACCGGCAGACGGAGCGGTAAAGCCGTCAAGGATTTTTCCCACCTCGTTGTCGTAGACCCAGGGATGGCCTGCGCGGATACGGTCTTCTTCGCCGTGCTTTAACACTATTCGTTTCATCAGCAATACTGTCCTTTGGTGTCACTGCGGCGTACAACAAAGGCGCCACGGGCCTCTTCCTGCCTGGGCGCCCAGAGATTCGCCCCGGCCTTCGCGGCAAGGGAAAGAAGATATTCCTGGACCGAAAAGGGGGCTTCCCCTTTAGATAGGGTCTCACCCCCTTCGGGCCTGCGCCGTTTCCAGGAACCGTCAGTCGAAAGAAGCCGGGCCTGCGCCGTGTCCCGGCTATAGGCGTTCAGAATGTCCCGGAGCCGGGCCTTGATGTCATCCTGCAATATCGGGAACATCAATTCTACCCGGCGTTCAAGGTTCCGGGGCATCCAGTCGGCGCTGGCAAGGTAGTATTCCTCGCCGGACTTTAGTCCGCCGCCCCCGTTGGCAAAGTAATAGATTCGGGAATGTTCCAGGTAATGCCCGATAATGCTTATCACCCGAATGTTTTCTGAAAGTTCCGGGATGCCGGGGATCAGCATACAGATACCCCGCACTATCAGGGTTATCTGTACCCCCGCCTTTGACGCCGAATACAGTGATTCTATCACATCCGTATCCGCCAGGGAGTTTAGCTTCGCAATGATCCTGCCGGGGTGTTCCCGGCCTGAGCGTTTTGCTTCCCGGTCAATCAATTCCAGGAGGCGGCGCTTGAGTGCCGTGGGGGCAATCACCAGTCTCCGCATGGACTGGATCGCCGAATAACCGGTAAGCATGTTGAAGAACACCGAGGCGTCCATGGCAATATCTTCGCGGGCGGTAAAGAGGCCCAGGTCCTCGTACTGCCGGGCGGTCTTATCGTTGTAGTTTCCCGTAGAAAGATGCACGTAGCGTTTAATGCCGGCGCCGTTCTCCCGGCGGATAACCATGCTAATCTTGGCGTGTACCTTGAGCCGGGCAAGGCCGTACACCACCAGCACCCCGGCCTTTTCCAGCCGGTTCGCCCATGAAATATTCCGCTCCTCGTCAAACCGGGCTTTCAGTTCCACCACCGCAGTAACATGCTTGCCCTGCAGTGCGGCCTGCTCCAGTGCCTTGATGATAGGGGAATTGCCGCTGGTCCGGTACAGGGCGGTTTTTATGGAAATCACCTGGGGGTCCGCTGCGGCATCCTGGAAAAAACGCACCACCGGATCAAAGGATTCGTAGGGAAGGTGAATGAGCACATCCTGTCGGCTTATCCTGTCCCACAGGGATTCTGCGCCTGCGGCGGCATCGCTAAACGTAGTATTACGGTATGTCTTCCAAGCCTTGCTCCGGAGATTCTCGAAGCCCGGAGCGGCAGCAAAATCCATGAGGCCCCCAAGATCCAGGGGTCCATCAATTTCGTAAAGGTCCTGTTCCTCAAGTTCCAACAGTTGTTTAAATTTTTCCTTCAGGCTCCCCGCGGCACTGCCGGCGGAACAGGTCATGCGAACCACCGGCGAATGGGAACGCCCCTCAATAACTTCCTCCATGGCTTCAATAAAATCCTCGTCCCGTTTTTCATCCACCGAAAAATCGGCGTCCCGGTTAATCTTGAAGACCATGGTTTCCTTAACCTGGTACCCCGGAAACAGATCGGCCCCCCAGGTGAGCACCAGATCCTCCAGCAGCGCCCAATGCCCGCCCGGAAGCCGCACAATACGGTCAAGTCCCTTGGGCAGTTGGATGATGGCAATGTGCCGCTCCGCCGCTTCCCCCTCCCGTTCCAGTTGGAAAGCAATGTAAAGGTTGTTGCCCCCGATAAACGGCAAGGCCCCGTCTTCTTCAATCCGCAGGGGGGTCAGCACGGGATAGATCTGCCCGTGAAAAAATCCCTCAAGGTACTCTTTCTGCGCGGCGGAATAGGCGCCGGGACGTATCAATTCAAGCCCGCCCCGGGCAAGGCGGGGAAAAATCTCATGTAACAAGCAGTCATACTGCCGCCGGATTATGGAACGGGCCTTCTCCGCAGTCCTCCGCAGCTGCTCATCCGGCCTGAGCCCCGATGGGTCGGACCCCACGCCCGATAGTAAAGCCCGCTTCATGGCGGCCACCCGCACCATAAAGAATTCGTCAAAATTAGCGGAGACTATTGAAAGAAACCAAAACCGGTCCAGGGGCGGCAGTTCAGAGCGGAGCCCCTCCTCCAGAACACGCTCATTAAAATCAATCCAGGAAAGATCCCGGTTGAAGAAATGAGGAATAGTAGTATCGCTCATGCTAAAATAACCTTGTACCCAAACACATCCTGAAACAACCCTGCCTTTTCTTCCAGCCCTATCCGTTCCAGGCTGTGATCGTAATTTCCTTCGGCATAAATCAGAATGGCTTCACTTTTCTTTTCCACCGTAATACTGCGGATGTGCTGGGAATGGCCCCGGTCCAGGGCATCCGCAACCCGCAGGATGGATGCCATCTTGAGCATCAGAATACGCTCGTCCTTCTGGAGGGCGATGTAATCAATGTCCGTGGGCGAGGGTAGATCACCCCGGTGGTAGCGGATCACATTGGCAATGATGGCCAATTCCTCCTGGTGCAGGCCGAATATCTCCGAATTAGCTACAATGTACTGGCCGTGTTTCTGATGCCCGGAACCGCGGATAAACATGCCGATGTCGTGGAGGGTGGCCGCCACTTCCAGCATCATCCGTTCCCGGCGGTTCATTCCGTGTTCATGCAAAAGTTCATCGAAAAGGGCCAGGCACAGAAATGCTACGTGCCGGTTGTGGGATTCGTCGTAGTGGTATTTCCGGCCCAGGTTTATTGCGGAAGCGATCACCTGGGAAAAAAAGTCCTCCTGCAGTGTTGGGTCAACGCCCCGGGCCATGTCGATAAGGAGGCCCTCACGGATGGAAACCAGGGGGACCACCACCTGGGCGGCGGCGGTGCGTTCCAGAAAAAGTTTGTAGACCAGAATGCCCGGCACAAAGGCTTCGGCATCCGCAAAGGGGACGTGGAGTTTTTGTACCATATCATCAACGCTGTAGTTCTGCACCTTTTCTACAAAGGCAATGAAGTCCTCACGGGCTATGACCAGGCAGGTTTCGTTCACCTCCCGGCCAATCAGGGTTGCTGCCAACTGGGCGTCGGGACCGGCGATCACAAAAATTCTGACATGGGACAGCATCAGTTCCGCGTTGAGAAATTCCGAGGTGTTGCGGATGTTTTCGTTCAGGTACCGCGCCTGGGAACGGACTGAACCAAAGGCCAGCCGGGACTGCTGATCTATCAGAATGGTCCCAAACTTGATGCTGTGGGCGGCTACCATCTTTCCCCTTCGCAGTAACATGATTTCTGTGGAGCCGCCGCCAAGATCAATGATCATGGAATTGACCCGCCAGAATTGGGGAAGATCGTTTTTGATGGCAAACCGTACCGCCAGGTACATCAGGCGGTTTTCCTCAATGCCCTCGACCACCGTAAAATTGAAACCCGTTTCCTGCCGGACCCGGTCCACAAAGACATCGCGGTTCTTCGCCGCCCGCAGCGCACTGGTGGCGATACATTGAATGTCCTCATCCGCAATGCCCCAGCCGGCAAGGAGTTCCCGGAAGCCGCGGAGCACCGTAAGACATTCCAGCAGGGATTCACGGGACACCTGCCCGGAAGTAAATACGTCCCGGCCCAGGGCAATAGGTTTCCCCGCCCGGTCCAGGAACTTCCATTCCCCACCGCCGTACAGTTCCGCGATAAGTGATCTGATGCCGGTGGAGCCGATTTCCAGTATGGCAACAAGCTTAGTCTTTTCCAAGCAGCGCCACCCCCGGCAATGGCCTCCATGCCTTGAAAGAAAAATATTTAAAGGGATGAATGTCCAGCACGTTAGGGTACCAGCCTTCCAACTCATCGGTGTCCACGATATTTAGTGAGGGGCTGTAGGATATGGGCAGCACCGCGCCCCGCTCCAGGAGCAGTTTTTCTGCGGCGGCCAGAGTTTCCAGCCGGGTTTGTCCTTCCTCCGTCATGGACCGGTCCATGAGCGCTTCGTAATCCGCGTCATTGTACCGGGCGTCGTTCAGGTTGGAGTCCCGGCGCCACATCTGCAGGAAGGTGTAGGGGTCGGGGAAATCGCCAATCCAGGTTGAGGAACCCACCTGATAGTTATCCTGTTTCATGGCGTTAAAGTACTGCCGGTAGGGGATCACCTCCACCTTAACCGGCACCCCGAGTTGTTCCTTCCAGGTTGTGGCCATAAGACCGCCAATCCGGGTGGCCTCGGGGGAGGGGGTCAGGCGGATCACCAGTTCCGGGAGGCCAAGACCTTCGGGATAACCGGCCTCGCTTAGAAGCCGCTTGGCTTCATCAATGTCCGTGGTTTCCAGGCCCGGAACCTCGGGGTAACCCTGGATGGGGTAGATCAGGGTCTTGGCGGGCAGAGGATGGCCCTCCCGCAGTTGAGCCCAGGGCAGGGACAGGGACAGGGCTTGCCGGACCCGATAGTCGGCCCAGGGCTTGGCGGTGGAACGGATATAGTAATAGTGGGTGGCAAACATGGGGGTGAACATGATGCCGCTGCGGTCGGTCAGGGTTTCTATGTTAACATCCCCGGCAATCCACCGGACTTCACCGGAATTCCAGAGCGCCGAAGCTTCGTCCCCGTCCTCAACAAACTTGAGGGTGATCGTTTTCAGGGCGGTACGGGACACATCCCAGTAAAGCTCATTCCTGCTAAGCACTATGGCGTCATCGGTACGCTCTACTATAAAGAAGGGTCCGTTGGAAATCGGCACGCCCTGGGACCAGTCTTCGGTTTTCAGCATGGCGGGGTGAATGGGGCTAAAGGAATGATGGCAGAGCATACTGGGGAAGAATGCCGCCGGGTAATTCAGGCGTACCACCAGGGTCTGCGGGTCCGGCGCAGTGATGCCCACCGTGTCCGGATCAGCGGTGTTACCTTTCCGGTAATCCAGGGCTCCTTCGATAATATCAAAGAGGGAGGAATAGGGGGATTCCTTATCCGGGGCCAGCAAGGAAAGCCAGGCGGCGCGGAAATCCTCTGCCCGAACCGGATCGCCGTTCCAGTACCGGGCGGTGTCCCGGATAGTAAAGGTCCATTCCTTCTTGTCCTCCGAAACCTCCCACGCGCTGGCAGCCGCCGGTACCGGTTCCATGGTAAAGGGGTGGTAGGAAAAAAGCCCCTCATAGAGGGCCGTGTAGAGTTGGGCTTCGCTGGACAGGTAGGACTTCCGGAAATCCAGTTCCACCTCCCCTGCGGAAACCGCCATGGTCAGCGCTTCCCGGTTCACGACCTGAGGCCTGGATTCGCCAAAATCCGGCCCTTCACCTTCGGCCCACGGGGGGTTATCATCACCCCAATCATCATCCGGCGTGCCACGCGGCGGCTCTGCGGGGGGGGCAGGTGCAGGTACAGCATCGTTTCCCGATTCGTCCCGCATAGGGGAAGCGCCGACGCCGATGGCAATCATCAGAAAAAGGCTCAGGCCGATAAAAACATGCCCATACCGCTTAAAACACACTCGATACCACGTTCCCGGTTCTTTCATATCCTACGCTCCTTCAGTGACGGCAATACCGACACCCAGCTTCCGCATCTGTTCTTCCTCTTCTTTCTGGGCACTGTAGTCATGACGCCGTCCGTTTGCCTTAACAATGGCATTTTTCATGACCCCCAGTTCCGGCTTTATTCCCTTAATCTTATGCCGGTCTTCCCGGCCCGCCTCAGCTTTGAAAAATTCATCCAGGGCGCCTAAAACCTTATGGATGGTCTGCACGTCCCGGATGTTTTTTTCCAGCATCCCCATGAGCTGCTCATCGGTCATGGACTGCATCTTGGCAAAGGCGGCGCCGCTCCGGGAAGCCAGGGCTGCTAAGGTCCGGTTTTTACGGTCCATTTCGCTTCTAAAGCGGGTAAAGTCCACTTTTTGCTTAACCAGGACCCCCTTAACGGGATCCATGTACTCCAGATCGAAGATGGTCGGGTCCGGTTCCTTATTCAGCATCTGTTGAATAACCCGTTTGATCTTCTCCCAGAAGTTGTTTTTCCGCTCCTGCAACAGGGCGGCGTTTTCGTCCAGCTTCCCCCCGGTTTCCGCCATGGTTGAATGTACCGAACCGATGGCATTGAGCCCCTCTATCAGAATTGCCTTAAAATCAACCTTTGGGGCGGTTTTTTCCTTGGCAAGCGGCGCCGCCATCTGTTTAAGAACATTGTCCCGCAGGGGCTTGCCCACATTGGAATCTTCCTTGATAACCTCCTCCACCAGATCCGGGTAAAAGGGCTGTCCCGGCATGGCGGCGGCGAATTTCTTCTTTATGGTGGGTATTACCGAAACTTCCGTTTCACTCAGACTGCTGAGCACCTTGGTTCGCAGGTCCCGTTTATAGGCTTCCCGGTTGTAATCGGACACCAATTTGAGGTAGGAGAGGATGCTCCCGGTGGTTTTTGACAACTTGGACAGGGACTCATTGATAATGCTGGCGGAAAGAGGGTCTGCTCCGCTTTTTGCCTGGGCTGCAATATCCATCATGGCCCGGTTATTCGGCGTATCGTTGGCAGTATTGAGCCGGGTCCAGTCAATAAATTTTACCAAACCCAGAATAGGCTTCATTTTAACTGAGGTAAGGAAGTCAAGGCTGAAGGGGTAAAAGTTAACCAGGAAGTCAAGCTGGTTATCATAGTTTGATAAGCGGAGGCTGAACTGATCCTTATAGTCTCCATCAGTAAAGGGACCGGTTTCCGGCGCCGAAAGCTCCCCAATCCTTACATCATCTTTATAGGGGTCCTGGTTGATCAGCCCTTTTTTTAGGCACAGCTTATAAAGCGCCGCGAAGGCAGTATGAAAAGTACGGAATTCTTCCTTTAACTTGCCCACTTCCGATTTTTCAAGCCAATCTGCACGGGCAGCTAAAACTTCGGTAAGTGTTTTTAGATATTCGTTCGGGGTTACCGCATTATCTGGCATTATGGTCCATAGTATGTCGTAAAAAAGAAAAATAAGCAATAAAGTGTCGACGAAGCCAGCAATTCAAAGTATCACCCGTCAGGTTCATCACCCCAAACAAAAACAATAAAAGCAGACCAGTCTTCATGTAAAAACCGGCTGAAGGTATACTTGAGAGCGGTATAGAAATTGTCCCGACGGCCA
>BNUW01000036.1 GCA_025997655.1 Spirochaetia bacterium | reverse complement strand
CACCGTATTGCGATATAAACAGAATTACGGTTTTTTCCATACCGCCGATGAAGCAAAGCGTTTAAAGATGATTGCCGCTAATAACGGTAATCTTAAAGAAGCGCTGGCCATCCCCGGTGATCTCCTTGTCCTTGATGAAGTGTTCTCCGCCTATGCCCTTGGGGCGGTGGACAGAGGGATGATTGACGATCTTGTTTTGGGTAAACGGGACAAACCTGAGCTGGTGCTTACCGGCCGTGAACCGCCGCAGCACATAATTGACGCGGCGGATTATGTTTCGGAGATACGAAAGGTCAAACATCCCTATGATCAGGGGGTGAATGCCCGAGAAGGGATTGAGTATTAAACCCTTTTCTTTATCGCCCCATTCCCACTATACTCAGTTTTAGGAGGGGTTTATGGCGCATTGCATAGTTCCGGAAGCGGAAGCTATTTTAGATACGGAATTCCCCGGGGAATTGTCCCGGATCAACCTGCCCCTGTCCTTGTATACCGAAATTTACTGGAATATTGACCTCCATAACCTGTTCCACTTCCTGGAACTGCGGCTGGGGGCCCATGCGCAGAAGGAAATCCGCCTGTATACGCAAACGCTGCTGGAAATCACCAAAAAAGTGGTCCCCCAAGGCGACAAAGGAAGGAAAAGATACGAAACAAGGTATTCCTTTCTCCCCTTCGTCGACTTTGTCGCCTTTGCGGTTAAAAATTCTTCATATTTTTTAATCTAATTAAGAGAGGATTTTTGAATGAAAGGACCAATTTTAGTGGTATTGGCCGCCGGCATGGGCAGCCGTTACGGTGGGCTTAAACAGATGGATCGGATTGGCAAAAGCGGAGAAGTGCTGCTTGACTATTCGGTGTTTGACGCCAAGCGGGCGGGTTTCACCAAGATTGTATTTATTATCCGTCACGATATCGAAAAGGATTTTCGGGAACTGGTACTGAGCAGGATCAAGGGCCACATCGAATGTGAGCTGGCTTTCCAGGAATTGGACAGCATCATCCCGGCGGATGTTTTTGCGGAAAGCCGGAAGATTGGCCGGACCAAGCCCTGGGGAACCGCCCATGCCCTGCTCTGCGCCCGGGACAAGATCGACGCCCCCTTCACGGTGCTTAACGCGGATGATTTTTACGGCCGGGAAGCCTTTGCGGTGATGGGCAAATACCTCTCTGATCCTGCCATATCCGATGGGGCCATCGTACCCTTCCGGCTGGAGAAAACCCTCAGCCCCCAGGGCACGGTTACCCGCGGGGTTTGTGAAGTGCGTCAGGGGTATCTTACGTCGGTGGATGAACTCAAGGCTATCGAAAAAAAGAACGGCGCAATCTTCAACACCGGTTCCGATGGGGTGCGGCAGGACCTTAGCGCGGACACCCCGGTGTCTATGAACTTCTGGGGTTTCCCGGTGAGCATTTTCCCCAAACTACAAAACTACTTTGACGATTTTCTCAAAACCGCGAATTCGGACCCCAAAAGCGAATGTTACCTTCCGATGGCGGCGGACTGGTTCATCAAAAAGGGCTTCCTCAAAATCCGGGTCCTGCCGGCGGATTCCGAATGGTTCGGGGTTACCTACAAGGAAGACCGGGAATCCGCAGTGAACCGCATAACGGAACTGGTTTCCCAAAGGGTATATCCCGCCTCGCTTTGGGGTACGTAATAGAAGATACAGAAGCATTAGTGTAGAGGGCCGCACAGTGATGGTGTGTGTATCCATGCGCAACAATGATGGCGGAGCGGACGGAGAGGGGCGTGACGTGCCGAACGCATTTGGGCCTCCCTGCGGAGGGAGACCGAAAGGCCCCCTGGGGCCGGGCTCCCGTAGCAGACTCCCCCAACAGCGTGAGCGCGCGGCATGCCCCTCTCCGTCCGGCTGTGTCAGCAGCAACCCTACCGCAGCTTCTTTCTCAGCTTCCGCCGGTTTTTCCGCGCTTCCTCCCGTTCCTGAGCCGTAAAGCCGCTTGGTGTGTCCGGAACATCCGGGTAGGCCCGCACAGGATCGCTGTCCGGTAGTTTACGGGCAATGAAAAACCATGCCACGGCGATAAGTACCATGCAGAAGGAAAAAACCTGCCCGGTGGAGAAACACAATGCCGGATGGGCCTGGGCGGGGGAGAGCGTCGTGGGAATAAGCTGGATGCGGTAGCCCAAATCGGAATCGGGCTCCCGGAAGTATTCGATGAAAAAACGGACGATGCCGTAGCCCCCCAGATAGAGGCTGAGCAGGAAGCCCTTAAAAGGTTTGCGGTTCCGCCAAAGCCAGATGATGAGCCAGAGTACTAGCCCCTCAAAAAGGGCCTCGAAAAGCTGGGACGGATAGCGGGGCAGATTCAGCATGGCGGCGGCACTGGGAATGGCGATGCCCGTCTGTTCCGCAGCTTCCCGGACCCAGGGCTCCTGGGCGGAAAGAAGCTCGGCGTGGGGGAAGACCATTCCCAGGGGACCCGTGGTTACCCGGCCGTAGAGTTCGGCGTTGATGAAGTTTCCCAGACGGCCGAAGGTATAACCCAGGGGGACGCTGGCGGCGAGCATATCACCGGTTTCCCGGCAGTCGAACCGTTTTATCCCCGAATAGGCAAAAAATGCCAGGAGACAGCCGATGACACCCCCGTGGTAGCTCATGCCCTGGAGACCGGTGAAGCGGCCGTTTTGGAAAGGCCAGAACACCAGCCAGGGTTGGCGGCGGTAAATGTCACGGGTTTCGTAGATGATGGTGGAGAAGACCCGGGCGCCCACCAGCAGGCCAAGGATGCCCCAGAAGAAAAGCCCCGACAGATCGTCTTCGCTCATGGGGAAATGCCGTTCATTCACCTGTTTACGGTAGAGCAGGAACGCAATACCAAAGGCGATGATATACATGAGCCCGTACCAACGGAAGGGGAGACCGGGGACTATCTCCGGTTTTAGCCATGGAGGGAATTGTACCGCAAGGAAGTTAAGGGTTTCCATTTAACTTACCCTAGTATGTTATGGGGAAATAGTCAACAATACCCTATGCGCCTCTCTGATCTGGTGATTATCCTCTGCCGTCCCTCGGAGCCGGGGAATGTGGGCGCCGTATGCCGGGCTATGAAAAACATGGGCCTTACCCGGCTGCGTCTGGTCGCTCCCCGGCCGGGCGAAGCAATGGAGCCCTGGGATGACACCGTGCTGCGAGCCCGGTCAGTCCATGCGGAACAGGTCTGGGATGAAGCGGAAACCTTCGATACCCTGGCCGCCGCCATAGCGGACTGCGTCCTGGTCATCGGGACCACCCGCCGCCGCGGCCACCACCGGAAAGCCATTACCATGACCCCCGAAGAGAGCGCCGCCTTTTTGCAAAGCCACAGCGGCCCCGCAGCCCTGGTTTTCGGCAACGAGCGCACCGGCCTTGAGGCAGCGGAACTTGACCTCTGCAACCTGGCCTCCCACATCCCCTCAGATGACACATTCCCGTCCCTGAACCTCTCCCACGCGGTCCAAATCTACGCCTACCAAATCTTCCGTACCCTGAGCCCCGCCTCCCCGGAACAAGGAACCTTAGTTCAAGGAACTTTAGTTCCAGGAACCTGGGTCCCCCTGGATCGCACCAAAGTGGAGGTCCTGGTCAAATCAATAAGCGACAATCTGGCCGGCCTGGGGTTTTACCGGAAGAAGGGGCGGGAGGAACAGGAGCGGTTTCTCCGGGACATCTTCGGACGGGCGGGGCTGACCATTGACGAGGGGCGGTACCTGGAAAAAATTTTTTCAAAGGCGGCGAACCTGGTGAAGATTTCCGGATATGATAATTCAAATTTACCTCTGACAATACATTTATAATTATATTTTTTTAATTCAAGAATTAAACTACTTTCATTAATTTTCCAATCATCCTAGGTGATTGGAATTATATCATCAAGGTCCTTGTCTACAAAAAATACAAATATATTTTTTTCGTTCTTTCTTGCATGTAATTGTTCACAAAAATAATAACATGATTTTTTGTTCCCAGATTTATATGTTTTATATGCATAATTTTTATAATATTTTTTTATACTATTTTTGTAAAAAGATTCGTCCGTTTTACCTTCAAAAAATATATGTATGGTTTTTTCACTGGTTGATATACCCAACAGAACTTCATGTAGGGTTGTATTATCAGATTGTTTATATTCCTTTAACATGTCTAAAAAACTCATGGAATAATACCCTATATTGTTCTAATAAATTCATTAATTGAACTAGAATATTTAACTAAACTATTATCATAGTCTTAACCCCCGAATAGGGATTAAACACCCCCGCAGGCAGGGACACCACGCCGTACAAATACTTTTCTATCAGCATCTTGCGAAGCTGTTTGTAGGCGCCGCCGCTCTGGAAGATGATCCCCTCCGGCACAATTACTGCGGCCCGACCCGTGGGGGTAAGGTGTTCGGCGATGTAATCCACAAAAAGCACCTCGATCCGTTTGCTCTGGACGGAAAAGCGTTTGTGGGGGATGATGCCGCCCTTGGGGGACATGAAGGGGGGATTCGCCAGGATCACATCGGCGTATTCATTCCAGCGGTCTTCGCTGGTCAGGGTGTCGTACTCGTAAATCTGGGGCTGGACGAAGCCGTGAAGGTAGAGGTTCACCAGGGAAAGGCGGATCATGTCCGGGGGAATATCGTAGCCCTTAAAATTCGTGAGGAGCTTTTTCCGTTCCGTTGGGGACAGTAAATCGCCGGGGCGTTGCACTACTTTTGTGGTGTCGGTGTTCTCTTTGCGGATGTGCTTGTAGGATGAAATGAAAAATCCTCCGGTGCCGCAGGCGGGGTCAATGATGGTGGGGTCAACCACCGCTACCATAAAATCGATGATGTGCCGGGGGGTGCGGAATTGTCCGGCGTCGCAATGAACCGAAAGGAGGTATTCAAAGGCGTCACCTAAATCCCCGGAATGGTTGTAGAAAAATTCGTTGATGGTTTTGAGAAAGAGCTTGAGGGTTTCCGGGTCACGGTAGGGGAGATAGGCGTTCTTGAAGATGTCACGGAACAGTTGGGGGATGTTCGGGGAAGCGATTGCCAAGCTCAATCAAAACCCGTAGAGGTTGATTAACTCAAACCTGCCGAGCCGGGGATCAAAGATGTTTGACCATGCGTATTTTTTGTAGGCGCCACTAAAGAAACTCGACTTGCCGCCCATGGACACCGATTCCTTCCTCATCAAACACCCCCTAGCGCGATACTCCGTATTTTAGTATCTCGTCAAATTGTAAGTCAATGCTGGTTTTCATCTGTTGAAGGGTAAGTAATAGCTCCGGGGGCAGGAGAGATATATCGTCTCTGCCCGGTTCGACATTCGGAATTAGCAATTGGTAGGCCTCAACCCGAAGCGCCTGGGCCAGTTTGACGATGGTTTTGTCACTCACCCATATCCGGCAGCCTTCTATGCCGTTAATCGTTTGGAACGAAAGGTCGACGGCTTCCGCAAGCTGTTCCTGCGAAATTCCCAGTATTTTTCTCCTTTTTTTGATGTTCCCCGCCAGTGCTTGCCGGAGTTTTTCCACTTCCATGCTCATAAATTTCCTGAAAATCCTAAATATCATAGTAACAACTATTACTAGGTATTGACACTTATTTGGAATAGGCATTAATATAATGTTTTAATGGGTATTTATCCTCATTCTTAATGGGAATTTATGGGGAAAATATGCGCGGTTAGTTTTTATTGATAAAAATTTATCCAAATAGGGAGTATTGGGGATGTTCTTTAACTCTATTGATTTCGCGATATTCCTGCCGGTCGTTTTCTTCCTATACTGGTTTGTTGCCCATAAAAATATTGCAGCTCAAAACGTGCTCATTGTTATAGCAAGTTATGTATTTTACGGATGGTGGGATTGGCGGTTCCTCTTTCTTATACTGTTCAGCACCCTTACCGATTATATCGTCGGCCTGGGGCTGGCAAAACAGGAAGATGCGGTAAAGCGAAAGATCTTGCTTGGGGCAAGTGTTCTGGTAAATCTGCTCTTTCTGGGCTTCTTCAAATATTACAATTTCTTTGCTGATAATTTTACAAGGGCCTTTACTCTTTTTGGAATGAGTATAAACGCACATCACCTGAATATCATTTTACCCGTGGGTATCAGTTTCTATACTTTTCAAACCATGAGTTATTCAATTGATGTGTATAAAAAGAAACTGGAATCGACCAAGGATTTTATCGCCTTTGCCGCCTTTGTTTCATTCTTTCCGCAGCTTGTTGCCGGTCCGATTGAGCGGGCAACCAATTTGCTGCCGCAGTTTTATACCAGGAGAGCATTTGACTATGATAAGGCGGTTGACGGTTGTAAGCAAATGCTCTGGGGATTTTTCAAAAAGATAGTAATAGCGGATAACTGTGCGATTTACGCAAATATGATATTCAATAATTCCGGCGCCTATTCCGGCAGCACCCTGGTTCTAGGGGCGCTATTCTTTACCTTTCAGATTTACGGTGATTTTTCCGGCTATTCGGATATCGCCATAGGAACTTCCCGGTTGTTTGGCATTAATCTTATGCAAAATTTTTCCTACCCCTATTTCTCAAGGGACATTGCGGAGTTTTGGCGGCGATGGCATATATCATTAACCACCTGGTTCAGGGATTATGTGTACATTCCCTTAGGCGGCAGCCGGCGCCGTACCTGGATTAGTATACGGAATACCTTTGTTATTTTTATTCTAAGCGGTTTTTGGCATGGGGCAAACTGGACATTTATTATCTGGGGGTTTTTGAATGCGGTATATTTTTTGCCGTTACTGTTATTAAGGAAGAATAGAACCCATGTTGAAATTGCCGCAAAAGGGAAATTATTGCCAAGCGGCGGAGAATTGTTGGGTATAATTGTGACATTTGGTTTAACCGTATTTGCGTGGATATTTTTCCGCGCCGAAGATTTTGGGCATGCATTAAGCTATATATCCAGGATATTTTCGGGTTCGTTATTAACCATCCCCATGTTTCCCAGAAGAAGACGAGCGTTAATAACAATCATATTGATAATCGGTTTTATCGCCGCTGAATGGCTTGGCAGAGAAAAACGATACGTGATTGCCGATCTATGGCTTAAAAATAAATTTTTACGGGTATCCCTCTATTTCATAGTGTTTCTTGTGATATGTGTCTGTGGGAATATTTCCGAAAGCGTTGAATTTATATACTTTCAGTTTTGATGAGAGGGAAATTTATGAAGAAGTTTTTGATGCAGGCGGTATACTTCCTGATTGTTGTCCTGATTCTCAATACTGTGCTGTTCTTTATGGGTAATAAAGTATATTTTGGTAAATATTCCCGTGTTTCATTAGACTATGATGCGTATTTACTTGCGGATTCACACGGTATGCCTCTGGGAAATATACTTGAAAAATGCGGCATTTATAATTTTTCAATGAGCAGTGATTCTTATGATGATATGTATATAAAACTTAAATTTTTATTGGATAAAACCGATGTTGAAACCATATATATTACGGCTGATGATCATACATTAAGTCCATACCGGGAAACAGGTAATACTGACCGGTCTAAAATTTTCAGAACCGAAAAAGAATTTGATAATCATTATGAATATATTAAAAGCAGATACATAAAACGTTATCTTGTTTTTAGTCAGCCAAAATGTTTAACGGTCATAATAAGTTTTATACTTTCAAAAACAAAAAATGGTATAAAGAGCGCTATTGGAATAAAGCCGGGTAAAACAAAGAGCTGGGCGGAGTTAAGTATTGACGATAGAATAAAAAATGCAGGAGGGAGAATGACAGGCCAATTTCCGTCCGTTAATTATTCTATAAATGTGGAACTGTCTCTTTTGGGTATTATAACTATTTGTAAACAAAATAATATCAGATTAATTGGAATAAAATTCCCTTTATCATCTGAATACATTACTATCTTAGGTGATAAAACCTATGGCGCAGATACTATTTTGAGGGCCAATGGAATTGATGTTCTGGACTATAAGAATCTCTTTATTGATAAGTCTGAATATTTTGCTGACCAAGATCATTTAAACGAATTGGGGGGGAAAGAGTTTGCGGAAATATTGCTGGAAAACAGTAATGAAGAACGGCGGAACTTAGAAATAATTTTTTGAACCTATCTGTAAACAGTTTTATTCAACATACTTTACACGCGTATAGTATGCATGTAGTTTTTCCGCAATCCCCACATCCGCCGGCGCAAGCCGGTACTCCAACACCCGCCCAATCTCCACCCAGCGATACTCGTCATGCACCCGCAGTTCGATAGCCTCGTCCAACAAATCCGCCATTATGCCGATCAGCCGAATGCTATTATGCTGATCCGCATACACCGTTTCCGCAAATATCGATGCGGCCCTACACCGGACATTGAACTCCTCCAATATCTCCCGTTCCAGACACTCAAAGATGGTCTCGCCGGGCTCCTGCTTGCCGCCGGGAAACTCCCAATAACCGGGAAAGCTGCCGGATTGATTCCGCTTGGCAATTAAAACAGTATCGTTCTTTATAAAAATTGCAGCGGAAACATCCTGCATCACCTTCGCGGGGCTCACTATCTAACCAACACCCGTACGCCGTCTATCATTCCCCGATCCGCAGTATCATTGCCGAAGTATTCGGTCGTTATCTCCGCATTACGGCGGCGGCCAATCGCGCCGCCGCTCAGGGGAACCACGGCGCTGTATACAACCCGATTTTCATTCCGCAGGGTGGCTTCCAAAAACAGGCGATACTCACCGGCCGGAACTGCCCTCCCGCTCTGATTGGTGCCGTCCCAGCCGTAGGTTAATTTTCCCGGTTGGGGGGTTGGGCCGGTAAAGGCATCTATTTGAGACTTGTCCAGGTTGGCGAGGCCGGACTGCTTAACCCATTGGAGGATCGACAGGGGCCTGCGCTCCCAGCCGCCTGTAGCGGTAAACCGGGTGGCATACAGAGTTTTTACACAATTGCCTTTGGCGTCCTCGATCCACACCGCAAACTGATTGCTGCCGCTGCCGTTTTGTCGTGTGTAGGAAAAACTCAGCTCCGCCGTAACCGGCTGAGATTGGGCTGCTGCGCTCGACAAAGCCATGGCGCAAAGAACTGCAAGAAAAGCGGTCATCTTTTTCATTATCGTTACTCCTGATACGGTATTATACACCAAGGATCATTTTCATTACAACTATACCAAACGCCAGGATCCATACTAGGGCGATGGGAATCGCGTAATACCATTTTTTTGGTTTCCCGTTTTGCCAAAGGCCCTTTGCCTCTGCTTTACATTCCTCAAGTATTTCCCTGGGGATTAGCTTTATCGCGATAAAAATGAGGGCGGGTAAAATTATCAGGTCGTCGAGGTATCCCAGGATGGGAATAAAATCCGGTATTAAATCTATGGGCGATAGGGCATATCCTACAGCCAGCAGGATAACGCCCTTGGCTAAAATTGAAACATCCTTTCTCTTATACACAAGGGATAAGGCGGACAGGTTATGGGATAGGTCCTGTGCCTTAGTTTTAAGCGAGGCAATGATCGCCGCTATTCCCACTCGATTGTTGCCGGGGGTTTGCTTGAAATGTCGTAGGTCACCCGGCCTATATCGGACACCGTATTCGTGATACGGGTGGAAATCTCCAGCAAAGCCTCCACCGGGAAGGGGTAAACATCGGCGGTCATACCATCGGCACTGGTTATGGCACGGAGCGCGAGAACCCAGCCATACTTGCGGGCATCACCGGCTACCCCCACGGATCGTATCGGCAGCAATACTGCGAAGGCTTGCCAAATGTCGTCGTAGAGGCTGATGTTTTTTTTGGGAGCGCGGCGTTTTTTCAGTTCCTCAATAAATATGGCGTCGGCTTCGCGGAGTATGCCGCATTTTTCTTTGGTCACTTCCCCAAGGATGCGGACCGCGAGGCCGGGGCCGGGGAAGGGATGGCGGCGGACCACCTCCTCATCAATCCCCAGAATACGTCCCAGGCGGCGGACTTCATCCTTATACAACCGGTCCAGTGGTTCGATGATGCGGCCCAGTTTGCGCTTGGCGTCCACCAGGGGGCTCCCCACATTGTGGTGACTCTTAATCAGGTGAGCTTTCTTGCCCACCCCTTTGCCGCTTTCGATAAGGTCGGTGTAAAGGGTGCCCTGTGCGAGGAAATAGGAATCCGGCAGCCCAAGCCGGGCAACTTCCCGCTCCTGGATAGTGATGAAGAGATCCCCGATAGCTTTACGCTTGGCCTCCGGTTCCTCAAGGCCCTTGAGTGCGCCAAGAAATTCTTCCTCACAATAGATGATGTGGAGGTGTTTGGCGCCAAGCTGTTCCAGGGCGGTCTTTACCGTTTTGGTTTCGTCCTTCCGCATGAGCCCCGTGTCCATGTACATTAGATGCACCTGATCCGGGTCAAGGGTTTTGAGGAGCAGCGCCCCGGCCACGGTGGAATCGACTCCGCCGGAAATAAGGAGCAGCACAGGATTACTGCCGACCCGCGCCGACAAAGAAGCGCGGACTTCCTCCACATACTGTTCCATGGTCCAGCTTTTCTTGCAGCCGCATACCCCAAACACAAATGCGGCGAGTATCTCCGTACCCCGTTCAGTATGGGTAACTTCGGGATGGAACTGGAGGCCAAACCAGGGCTTTGTTTCATGGGCAACTACCGCCGGATATCCGGTATCGCTGACGCCGTATTCCTGAAAGCCGGGGGCAAGCCGGGTCAGGGTGTCGCCGTGGCTCATCCAGGCGGTAATAGCCCGCTTCGTACCGGGTTTGGAAAAACGCGGCCCGCCATCGGAAACGGGTTGATCAACGATTCTATTCAGCCGAACGGTCCGGTCAAAACTTGCAAGAAAACGGCGGATGCTTCCCTCACTCTCGGGCATGGTAGTCATCACCCCTATCCTGCCGAATTCCCTTTTTGGCAAAGCCTCCACCACGCCGCCATTATCAACGGTCATGCGCTGGAGGCCGTAGCAAATGCCCAGCAGGGGCAGCCCCAGGGTATAGACTTTTTTGTCCGGCACGGCGCCCTCGGCGGTGTAGACCGATTCGGGGGAACCTGAAAGGATGATGCCCCGGAGTGTGCTGCCGGCGGCGCCTGAAAGCACGGCATCGTCAAGAGCGGTGTCACCGGGGATGATTTCCGTATAGACTCCCAGGTCCCGGATACGCCGTCCAATAAGCTGGGTGGTCTGGCTGCCAAAATCCAGTATTAGGATTTCGGGACCTACCGTGTCCACGGACTCTTCCTGATGATAGTTTCCTTGCGGTCATAGCCTACGGACACGATATCAATAGGGGTTTCGCAGAACCGCTCGATAAACTCAATGTATTCCATGGCGGGTATGGGAAATTCCTCATAGGTCAGGGCGTTGGACAGGGACGTTTTCCAGCCCGGAAAAGTGCGGAGTACCGGTTCGGCGTTGTTCAGGGCGTCCACGGAGGCGGGGAAGGTTTCTACCATCTTATCGCCGATGCGGTAGGCGACACAGGCTTTGATTTCATCCAGGGTGTCGTACACGTCCAGGTGGGTCATCACCAGGGAGTCGATGGAGTTGGTGAGGCAGGCATAGCGCAGAGCCACCAGGTCCAGATAGCCGCAGCGCCGGGGGCGGCCGGTGGTGACGCCGTATTCCCGGCCGGTTTCACGGACAAAGTGGCAGAGTTCGTCCTCGGCATCCGGGTCGAACTCGCTGGGGAAGGGACCGTTGCCGACACGGGTGGAATAGGCCTTGAAGACCCCCAGCACCTTGTCTATGCTCCGGGGCCCGATGCAGCCCCCAACGGCGGCGCCGGCGGCACAGGACATGCCGCTGCTTACATAGGGGTAGGTCCCCAGGTCCAGGTCCAGCAGAGTTCCCTGGGCGCCCTCAAACAAGGTCTGGGAATGTTTGTGGTGAAAAAGGAAGGTAGAAAGGTCAATGGACATGGCCTTGAGCCGCTCCACATAGGGGGCCAGAAATTCCCGGTCCGCGCTCTCCAACTCGTCCATCTTTTCCTTCCAGTCCAAATCGGCTATGCGGATGCCGTCCCGGTCGCTTTTCATGGAATAGGTGATACCGATACCCCGCCCGGTGGTGCCGATGGGCTTTTTCCGGGCCAGATCCCGGGCCTTATCAATCTCGATGTACCGGGGTAGAACGAGGTGGGCGCGGTCGGCAATAAAAACCCGCCCCGTGGTGTCGATACCCCGGTCCTGGAGCATCTTAATCTCGTTAAACAGGGCCACCGGATCGATAACCATACCGGCGCCGAGGATCACCATCTTATCGGGATAGAGAATCCCCGAGGGGATCAGATGGAGGGCGTACTGTTCCGCCCCAATGACAATCGTATGCCCGGCATTGGCCCCGCCGGAAAACCGAACGATTATCTGGGCCTCATTGGCCAGATAATCCACAATCTTACCCTTTCCCTCATCACCCCATTGGGCGCCGATCACAACCACTTTCATTGGCACAGGATAGCATGAGGGTGGGGCTTGAAGCTAGTAGGGGTCAGCTCTTATTTCTGCCCGCCTGTTAGAAAACCGCGTTTCCGTATTGGTATTGTCTCCCCATTGAGCTGTTTCCCCGCCTGCCACCGGTTCCAGTTTTTCCCGTGGAATAGCACGGGCGGCTAATTCCTCGACAGCCTTTATGGCACGCCGGCGTGAAAGTTCATTTGGGTCAGGGAACCCGGGAACTATCGCGGCATACCCGATAACCTTAAATTTCTGTTCAGGGTTTTGCAATAATGTTTGCCGCATTTTTTCTGCGGTTTCATCAAGCCATCCTGCCGCATTGGGAAGCAACTCGGAAGAATTACCCACGAAGATTGCTTCGCCGATATCTTGAAACAGTGATACTGTTACAGCCGGCTCAATAATAGCTTCCTCAACAGGGATTGGGGTCGGCAGTGATTCTGCGCTATCAGTTTTTGAAATCTTGCATTGTCGTATGCCGAACAATAAAAAAAATAGTAGTAAGACGCCAATAATACTAATTATTACCGGTTTGCGCCGCCGGGTGGTAGTGGAACCCTGCAGGGGCGGTGCTGGCGGCGTGGGTGGCGGTTCCGGTGTCGGGGGCAACAGTGATGGTGCTGGCAGTAAAGGTTCCGGGTCCGGCGGTAGTTCTGGTGCGGGCTCCGGTTCCGTTGGCAATGGTTCTGGCGGTATCGGTTCTGGCGGCGGTGGCGTCAGTTCTAGCGCAGGTGCAGGTGGCGGCGGTTCCGGTGTCAGGGGCAACAGTGATGGTGCTGGCAGTAAAGGTTCTGGGTCTGGTACCGGCTCCAGTTCTGTTGGCAATGGTTCTGGCGGTATCGGCTCCGGGACAGGTTCCGATACGGGCTCAGGTTCTGGCAGCGGCGGCGGTTCCAGTATCAGGGGCAACAGTGATGGTACTGGCAGTAAAGGTTCCGGTTCCGGCGGTAGTTCTGGTGCGGGCTCCGGTGTTGGTTCCGGCGGTAACGGGGGCGCCGATGGTACGATTACCGGCGGCTGTAGTGGAGAGTCCGATGCCGATGGTGGCAGCGGCGGTGCTGGCTGCGGTACGGGTGGCTTTGATGATGGTAAAGATGTATCTTTGGCAACGACCGACGCGAGTTTCCGGCCCCGGCGTTGGGAGAAATTGACCGTGCCACTGATCAGGGCAAAGAGGGTATAATCCCTGCCGCAGCCTACGTTGGTTCCGGGATGAATCCTGGTTCCCCGCTGACGGACGATGATGGTCCCGGCTTTGACAATGGAACCGCCCTGGGCCTTTATGCCGGGATATTTGGGATTAGAATCCCGCCCGTTTTTGGCGCCGCTCCCTCCGCGTTTTCGTGCCACCGTATCCCTCCGCGCTAGCCGCAATAGGGATAGGATAGCATGAGGGCAGGGCTTGAAGCTAGGGGTATATATCGGTATTGTGTAGATACTTGAGAATGCCGTATGAAACTGCTCCTGCATACCTGCTGCGCCCCCTGCTCTGTTCAATGCGTGGAAACCCTCCGCGCCGGGGATATACGTCCGGACCTTTTCTGGTATAACCCTAACATCCACCCCTATACGGAATACCGCTCCCGCCGGGACACGCTGGTCAAATTTGCCGGGGATGAAGGGTTGACGCTTAACCTGGAGGATGAATACGGCCTGCGCTCCTTCATAGCCGGGGTTTATGGGGTTAACGAAAGCGGCGGCGGCCGATCCCGCTGCGCCTACTGCTACCGTACCCGGCTGGAAAAAACCGCAGCCTTTGCGGCGGAACATGGCTATGAATATTTTTCAACAACCCTGCTTATCAGCCCGTATCAGAAACACGATCTTGTCCGGGGGATTGGCGAGGAAGCGGCGGCAAGGTACGGAGTGCAGTTTTTCTACCGGGATTTCCGCCCCGGCTTTCGGGCGGGCCAGAAGCAGGCCAGGGAGCGGGGCCTTTATATGCAGAAATACTGTGGGTGTATTTTCAGCGAAGAGGAACGTTACTTAAATAATGGATAAGAAAATAGCCCAACTTTTTTCCATGATATCAGATGCCCGTCATTGTATCGCTCTGACCGGCGCGGGGATAAGCACCCTCTCCGGCATCCCCGATTTTCGCGGCAAAAACGGCCTGTACACTGCGGGGCTTCCCCAGGAATTCCTGGATAAATATCCGCCGGAAGTTCTCGCACTATATCTGTCGGGGATGCCGGGGGAACTAAAGTTCCCTGGGGAAAAAGTTTTCGACATTGATGAATTTGAAAAAGACCCCTCGTATTTTTATACAAACGCGGGGCCCATGGTGTACACGGTGCATGAGAAGGAACCTTCAATCGTGCACACCTGCCTTGCGGAACTGGAACGGCGGGGTATGCTCAAGGCGGTGATTACCCAGAACATCGATTTCCTCCACCAGAAAGCGGGGAGCCGCCGGGTGATCGAAGTGCACGGTTCCCCCCGGATGCACTATTGTCTCCGCTGCGCCGGTATCCGGGTAGGTTACGCCGAGGCCGCAGCGTTAGTAATGGCCGGGGATATGCCCCGGTGTCCCCATTGCGGCAGGGTCCTGAAACCGGCGATCACTTTTTACGGTGAAAATCTCCCGCTGGAGGCACGCCGGGAAGCAGAAGGAGAAGCCCAGGACGCAGATTTGCTGCTTATCCTTGGGTCCAGCCTTACGGTGATGCCCGCCGCCGCCATTCCCCGGACCACCTTACAGCGGGGAGGCAGACTGGTTATCGTCAATGATATGCGGACGCCATTGGACGATGATGCGGCGCTGCGGTTGTGGGATCTGGGGGAGGTGTTTACGGGGCTGGGGGAAAAATGTGCACAGTATAAGTGATGCCCGTGCGGCCTACCGGTCGCCTGCCTCCCCAACATGGCGGACAAACATGGCCTGGATTTGCGGGAATCGGCCCAGGCCTTTGAGTACCGGCGTAACAGAATAGCCCTTGGCGCTTAAAATTGATTTCCATGAATCGTCATCGTCCCCGGCCATATCGTTGTTGGCGTGGTCACCGGCCGCAATCATCAGCGGCTCAAGCACAACTTTTTTCACATTCGTTTTGGCAATGTCCGCAATCACCTCACCCAGAGCAGGCTCGGCATAGACCGTGCCGATGTAGTAATTCTGTATGCCCTTCGATTTGAAAAGGCCCGCAAGGCGCGCGTATGTTGCGTCCGTCCCATGCTCGGCGCCGTGCCCCATAAAAGCAATCGCGGTGGCGCCGTCATTGAAAGAAGCGGTTACCCCGGTGAGTACGCCGATAAGCTCATCATAATCCGCGTCACTGGAAAGAAGGGGCTTGCCGTATTTCACGCTGGTAAATTTCGACTCGTAGGGTTTTGCCTCGGCGATAAGCTCATCGTATTCTTCGCCCTTCATAATATGTGTGGGCTGAACCACAAGCTCCTTCACGCCGTCCTTTATCAGCCGCTTAAACGCCGCTTCCACATTGTCAATTTCGCCGTCCCCATCTTTTTTGATGTGGTTAATGATGATTTGACTGGTGAACGCGCGGCGCACCTCATACGCGGGATACGTGGCGGCAATGGCCCGTTCAATTCCACCGATGGTTGCATCACGGCTTTCCTTAAAGCTGGTGCCGAAGCTTACCACCAGGATGACGGGCTTTTTCGCCCCCGCCGCAGAGCCGGTGCCGACGGTGGGTAACAGGGCGCTTAACAGGGACGCCTGCAAGCAGCAAGATAACCTGCGGCTATCTCTATTTTCGGGAATCTTTTCATACTATACACTCCTCTAAAATGCATTGGAGAAACGGGATCCCCTGGAAATTCATTCGTAAATATTGGGGGGTACATAGAATGAACCGGGACATTTGATGGGGCACCGCATGGCTATGAAACGGAAAATTCCTTTCATATGCTTTGGTTTGCGCAAAGCGATATGATTTTGGTACCCCGGCTGTAACGGTAACGCACTTGCGAAGGAATTTCCCCCAGCTTCCCCAATATCAATCTAAGTTCAAGATAAACCATACCCGGCGGTCTTGTCAAGTACGGTAGGCACCACGGTAGGCCTGCAAATCGGATCTCAATATGGCAAAAACCACCGGTTGTACCCCTAAGACGCCTTCCTCCCCCCACAAACCCCAGAGGAACCTCTGGATGCACAAAATCCCCTTGAAAAGCAGCTCTGGAAAGCCGCCGAAAGCGAAGGCCGGGACAAGTACCTGGCGGAGAACATCTTTTTTGTCCCCGAAACCGCGCGCTGGACCCGGATGCGGTCACACGCTAAGCAGCCCGGCATCGGCAAGGAAATTGACACCGCCATGGACACCATCGAAAAGGACAACCCCATCCTCAAGGACGTGCTGCCCCGTGAACTCGGCGCCGAAGACATTGAGCGTATTGCCGGAACCTATCATCGCTGGCGTGATGGCGGCCCTAAGGCGAAATACGAGGAGGTCAAGGGGTTTTGCAATTCCGCATGGCTTGAGCGATTGGGAAATAATGATCTTATTCTATAGTATTGCTATTAAAATTGTAATAGTGTTGCAGCGTATGAACATCCAACGCCAAAGCCCGCTACTAAAACCTTATATCCATATTTTATTTTTCCTTCCACTATGGCCATTTTTATGGCAATTGGAATAGTTGCTGATACAGTAACCCTGCAACTCCTTCTCACCAACCCCGAAAACGGACACATCGAATTCAACGAAGCGGGGCCGGACTTTACCGCTGAAATCTACCCTAAAGCTGCGCTTTCAATTAGCTTAAAAAATCCATTTCTGCATTTGCAAAAAGCCCTGCAAATCTGTATAGGGAATTTTGAAATAATCACAAATATTAGGAATCCTCGACGCATGGGGTTTTAGTTTTTCCTGCGTGACGACGGTTCCCTTACTGACGTATGCTTTGGCAATTAAAAAAGGATCGGCGAATGCACCGCCGTTCAAAAGTTGTTTTGCCCCCATATTCTGCTGAAAATGTGGCACGCTGTAAATTTGGGTAATAAACCGTAATTCTTCCGGAGTAGGGGAAGCAAAAAAATCCCGATGAGTTTTTGCCCATTGCTCCAGAGCATCGCCACGGGATAACTGTTCTAATTCCTTATAGACTTCACGAACCGAGCAGATAATACCGGCGTTAAGCAACTCATCAAATTTTCCCCAAAAAGACGGAAATGAATCAGGGATTAATGCCGGAAGATGCCAACCAGGGTGTTGTTGTCAAAAATATATATCATGCTTTATCCCAGCGCATACCCTTCAAAGGTTGAAAGATTTTTCACTTTCACCCCCAAATATCCGGCAAGGTGTTCTGCGCTGAACTGTCCCTGAAAATAGCGGCCAAAGACAAGATTGATATATGCTTCACCAAGATAGGCCTTTCGGGTTAAATAGGGATTTCCTCCATCAGCCTTTTTTGATGATCTCTCTGCAAAGAATTCACGGCTCCACGTATCGGTAAACCGCTTATACACGCCGACATCAATCTGCCGGGTATTAAGATATTTCCGCAGCACTACTTCACGGCTAACTTTATAGCGGTTTGCCAATTCGATGACCGCGTCCTCGCTAAAAGACATTCCCAGAGAAAGAAATTCATGTTCGGGAAATAGCAACTCCCCGGCGAATTCATTACACTTTTGTTCAAGCCGCAAATAATTCCCGCTTAGCCGTTCGGCAAAGGTTTCAGCGGGAAGGTCTACCCCGCCGGAGTTAAAGAGTAAATGCCCCAATTCGTGAAACATGGTAAAAATCTGCCGGGTTTTTGGCATACTGTTATTGATGAGAATAGCCGGGTAATCCTGACTGTAAACACAGAGGCCGGAATACTCATCATTCAAAAATGCCTCTTTAAAAACAAAGATACCCTTCTGAAAAAAAGCATCACGCCAGACCTTTATACCTGTATCCGCAGAATTCCATATTCGTTGCTGCGCAAGATCAATACCAAGAAAGTCCCGGATTTCAGCAGCAAAGTTTTTTACGTTAATCCGGTAATCCAGTTTAAATTTGTCAAGGAGGGGTTCCATGACCGGCTTTTTGTTATTATACAGTTCCGCCAAATTAAGTTGAAAAACCTTGGCCTTCCGGTACATCTTGATAATGCTCGAAGGCATGGCATCAACAATTTCCCCCGGTAAGGTTCTGAATTCAGCCCGGGTATTTTGTTCCTCCGGGACCGAAGGGAAAAAGAATACCGCTACGGGGCGTTTATACACCTCATAGGCAAGTTTTTCCAGAACAGAATAGGAAGGAGCCGCAATCCCGGATTCCCATTCCTTAATAACCTCCACAGTTTTTTTGATCCGGGTGGCAACATCATCCTCGGATAAACCAATGGTTTCCCGCGCCCATTTGAGGATTTCATTATTTACCGGCAATACTTCACTCATAGTTCCCGCTTCTTAATCAACTATATCACTTTCAGCTAATTTTGCAAGGTTAGCTGATGGAGATTACACGACAAACGCATGAAAGGAAAGTGATATACTTTTTCATAAGACCTGGGAGGGGTTAAAGAAATGGAAGAGGTATTATCATTTCTAGAAAGCTTGGAAGATGACCGGCAACAATGGAAAGTAGAC
>BNUW01000035.1 GCA_025997655.1 Spirochaetia bacterium | reverse complement strand
GGAGATGATCCTGCGGCTGCGGGACCGGGTGCAGGCCGAGGGGCATAAGGGTAAGGAACTCCTGGAATGGATACCCATTTACGGGTGCCTGTTCGGGGTGTTTTCGGTGAAACGGGAGTTGAAGCAGATTGAAGTAGGCCGGCTGAAACAATCCATCTTTACCCTGGAGAACGCGGTCAGGGGCCGGCCGGAAGATTTGAATCTTCTTACCCCCCGGCTGATTAACCGGTATTTTTGGTTAATCGACCATTACGAGAATGTTCAGGAGGACCCCGCTTTAATAGAGGAGACCCTGCTGAAAATTAAGATTGTTGATCCCGCCGTATACGAACGGTATATGGGGTAGTTTGTGATGAATGGAGTACGAGATGTCTGAAGCTCTTTTGAAGAAAGTACAGGAAATGCTGAACGAGGAAAAATGGACCAGGGCCACCCTCAGCAATTATTCTACCAACCAGTTTAAAGAGCTGGATGTCCTCCTGAAAGAAGCCCGGGATGTAAAGGCCTATGATGAATTGAAGACCATCTGCGATGAGCAACTGGTGCACACCAAGAACAGCATCATTGCGCTCTATCTTTCAGGGATGATCGCCCTGTCCCGGCAGCTCATTGATGATGCGGCCCTGACCAACCTGGTGAACATTTTTGTGGACAACCACAAGTGGAACATCGTAAAGTACCTCTGCGACAGTATCCTGATCCACGGCGAATCGAAGTTCGCCCTCCGTACCCTGGCGGAATGTTACAAGAACGATAACGAAGAGACGGCCATCTACGATATCTGGGAACGGCTGGTCAAGGTGGACTACGAAGAGGCGGACCTGGCAAAGAACCTTGGGGAATACTACGAAAAGCAGGGCAAGATAGAAGAGGCGGTGGACTACTACAAGAAAGCCCTGCACCGGTACATCAACAAGGGCCTTTTTACCAATGTCCGGGAAATCTGGGCCAAGCTTATCCAATACGACAAAGAGGACATCGACTTTTTCCTCCACGTCCAGAAGAAGATCGCCAAGAACATCAGTAAGGACAAGGCAGTATTACTGCTCAACGATGTGTACGCCTACTGCAAGGAGAAGGGCGATATTGATACCGCCATCGGCATCTGCAAAATCATATTGGAGTACGATGAACGGGATGAACCGGCGCGGAGGGAGATCACCGAATGTTTCCGGCTGAAGCACGCCGGGCACAGCCAGCTTGAGGAGTGCATCAGGGTTTCCAACCTTTCCCAGAAGTACCGCAATGTCCACGAGGCCATCACCGATTTCGAGAAACACATCGCCTTTGACAAGGGGAGCTATGTGTCCCACCGGACCTGGGGCATTGGGAAGATCGCCCTGGTGAAGGGGGATAAGATTGTCATTAACTTTGCCAAGAAGCGGGACCATTCCATGGACCTCAAAATGGCGGTAAACGCCCTGCAACCCATAGCGAAGGACCATATTTGGGTGCTCAAGGCCACCAGGAAAAAGGAGGAGCTCCACGATAAGGTGAAGGAAGAAATCAATTGGGCCTTACAAACGGTGATCCGCAGCTTTAATAACGCCTGCGACCTCAAGCGTATGAAGGCGGAACTGGTGCCGGGGGTCCTTTCTTCCGGGGAGTGGACCACCTGGAGCGGCAAGGCCCGGGACATCCTCAAGGCGGACCCCGGCTTTGGGGTAAGCCCGGATAACATCGACATCTTTACGGTGCGGGACCGGCCCATCAGCATTGACGAAAAACTCTACAACGAATTTAAGGCGGAGCGCAATTTCTTTGAGCGGGCGGTCACCATCAGAAGTTATGCGGCCCAGAAGGATGTGGAACTGGATTCCGAATATTTTACCGAAATGTTCGGCTACTTCACCGCCTACCTCCGGACAAAAGGCCAGACCCCTGAATATGTGGCGTCTTATTTACTGGTAAAGAACCTGGTAGGAAAACATCCCCATTTAGGCACGGGCCTTTCCCTGAACTTCATTGATATCTTTAATGAAATTGAGGATGTGCCGGCCCTGTTCCTCAGCCTCAAGGACGCCAGGTTCAAGGAAGAATTCCTCAACCACATTCAGCTCTTCGTCCCCGACTGGCCGGATATATACATCAAACTTTTCCCCTATGCCCTCTCCCCGTCCATTGTTGAGCGGCTGAAAAAGGAAGGCTCTGAGGACAAGCTCGTTGCCCTGACCCAGTATTGTTTTGAGAACTACCGGGATCACCGGGAGATCCGTGACGCAGTGGTATGGATACTAAAAAACCTCAAGGATGAAAGCTGGTTTGAAAAAGCCGGCCTAAGCCTGGAGCGGAAACTTATCGTGCTTATCCATATGCTGAACATCACCTACCGGGAAATTGAGAACCACCGGGATACGGCGGAAAACAAAAAGGTAAACAAACAGGTCTACGCCCTGCTCTTTAAGGATGATACCTTAAGCAACTTTATTGACGCTGCGGACCCGGATACGATTACCCGTATCTATACCCTGATCGATGATGTGAAGGACCTGGACCCGGCGGACAAACTGAACCTGCGAAACCGGATACTGCAAAAACATCCTGCTTTCAAGTTTCTTGGGGATACCGAGAAATCCGTGGTTTCCCGGGGGCTGCTGGTTACCATGGCCAAGTTCGAAGAAAAGCAGCGGGAATTAGCCCGCATCATGGATGTGGAGGTGCCGCTCAACTCGAAGGAAATCGGCTTTGCCCTGAGCCTGGGGGACCTCCGGGAAAATGCGGAATACAAGGCCGCCAAGGAGAAACAGGGCATCCTGGAATCCACGGTGACTAAACTGAAGGATGAGATTGGACGGGCTCAGTTGTTCGATCCCGCCTCGGTAAACACAAGCCGTGTTTCCTTTGGAACCAAGGCGCAGCTCATCAATGAGGTAAGCGGGAAGCATGAAGAGTATACCATCCTTGGGCCTTGGGAATCGGACCCGGATAACCGGATCATTTCCTACCTGTCACCCCTGGGCGCTGCTATCCTGAATAAAAAGGTGGGGGAAAAATTCCAATTCTCCATCAATGATGAGAAGATTTCGTATGTCGTTGAGGGGATTGAGGTAGTGGCGTTTTAGGAAAAGAATATGCCGGAGAAGGGTTAGCGGGGGGTCCTGTCAGTGGAAAAACATAGGGACCCCCCGGAGGGTCCCCCCTATGTTTTCCACTGACACCCCCAATACTATTACTGCGGCATATTCTTTTCCTTCACTGATGGGATACAAAAAATTTATAGCCCCATTTGTTCTACAACAACTTTTGCTTTTCGGCTTAGGCTGCCGTATTTTTCGTTCGTTAGTTCACGAACCTGATCCGCAAGGGAGCGGAAGTTGTTGTTTCGTACCATGTCCAGGGCGTAGGATTTCTCCACCACGGCGCCGGAAACGAAAAATCGCCGGGCCAGGTCTTCCAGGGCCGGGGCCTTGGCCGTACTGAGGATGCGGAGGAAGCCGTTGTAGAGGGATGTCAGGTTTTTCTGTTTCGCCTCGTCCAGTTCTTCTATCACCTTAGCGGCATAGGCATCGGCGTTGTCTTGCAGGAGCATTTCTGCGGATAGCAGCCGTACCCGGTCGGTGTTTTTCCGTTCCGCAAAAAGCGATGAAAGGATGGCAAGGCTGTCCGAATTTCCGATTGCCCCCAGGGCTTTAATGGCCTCGTCTTTAACCGCCGGAACATCGTCCCGCTCGGCCCGGAAGCGCAGGTAGGGAACCGCTTCCGCCAAACGCCGGTCCCTTGCCGCCTGTGCCGCCGCCATGCGGGTCTTGTAGTACCCATCCCGGAAAGCCTCCAGGATGGTCTTATTCACCTCGTCACCCTGGAAGGGGCCAAGGGCGGCAACTGCGGAAGATCGTATGTTGGGGTCTGCGGATTCCACCGCCTGGAGTACCGCCGGAAGCCCGCCTGGGTCGCCGATCTTTGCCAGAGCGTCCAGGGCGGACATACGGAGCACCGGCCGTTCATCGTTGTTCTCCACGATTTCCTGCAGGAACGGCGCGCCCGCAGCGGCCTTCATCTCCCCCAGAGCAATGATGATCTCCCGGCGATTTTCGTCCCCCGGGGTGCGGTTTTGATAATAATCGATCAAATACTCCACCGTTTCGGCGGCATCAGGCATGCTGCCGCCGATTAATCCCAGCGCCTTAATGCATGCGCCTGAAAAACGCGATTCCTCCGCATCAAGGAGGGAGCGAATAGAGAGAACCGCCTGCACAGCTTTTATCTTCCCTAAATAGGCAAGGGCCGCCAACACCGTTTCATTGGCCTCATCGTCCCGCTCTTCAATCGCCTTGAGCGCCCGTTCCTCAAGCCCGGTCTTCTCCCGGTCCGCAAAAAAGGAAAAAACACCGGAAAGGATGCTGCGGTTCCGGGTGTTTTTAGCCACCGTGATAAGTTCATCGTCCATGCCGGGGGTGTTTTCAGTTTTCAGGGTCTGTATCAGGGCGGCAATCTCCGTTTCCGTACCATAGCGGATAGTGTCCAGCCGTTTGGCATCCGTATCGGTGGAGGGTTCCTCCACCTTTTGGGAAAAAACAGGGAACAAAACTAAAAACAGTAAAACTGCGGCCATGCTTTTTTTCATTCAGTACCTCCAGTATAGAGCGAAAGGAAATCTTTTTTGAATGACAGAAATCTGTTTTCCTCAATAGCACTGCGGGCATCCTTAACTAAATGGTGAAGGAAATAGAGATTGTGATAGGAAGCGAGCATGGAACAGAGTATTTCCTGGGTTTTAAAAAGATGCCGGAGGTATGCGCGGCTGTATGTCCGGCATACCTTGCACCCGCAAAGAGGATCGATGGGGCCAAAGTCGAATTCCCGGTCCGCCCGCTTTATGGAAATATCCCCGTGATGGGTAAAAACCCTGCCGGTTCTGCCGGTCCGGGTGGGAAGCACACAGTCAAACATATCAATGCCCTGCTCAATGGCGGCAAGGATGTACTGCGGGGTTCCTATACCCATGACATAGCGGGGTTTGTCCCGCGGCAGGAGGGCGGCGGTATAGGCCAGATATTCCAGAAAAACCTCCTCCCCCTCCCCCACCGACAATCCCCCTATGGCGATTCCCGGGGTATCCGCCTCAATGGCCAGGGCTGCGCTCTGCTCACGGAGATCCTTAAAAAAATTCCCCTGAACTATGGCAAACAGTTTTCCTGCGTATCCCATGCCGGTTTTTTCTTCCCAAGCCTGCTTAGCCCGTCCCAGCCAATCCGCAGTAATGGTGAGGGCCTCAAGGGACTCCTTATGGGAGATGCCCCAACTGGTACACACATCAAGCTGCATCTGGATATCGCTCCCCAATAGCGCCTGTATTTCTACTACACCCTCGGGAGTCAGACGATGGATAGAACCATCCAGATGAGAACGGAATTCCACCCCCTCGTCCCGAATCTTCCGGTAGGGGGCCAGGGAAAAAACCTGGAAACCCCCGGAATCGGTGAGGATATTCTGCGGCCAGCTCATAAAAGAATGAAGCCCGCGGGCGGCGGATATGACCTCCATCCCCGGACGGAGATACAGGTGGTAGGTATTGGAAAGGATGATCTCAAAACCGATTGCTTCAAGGTCATCACGGGTGATTGCCTTCACCGTCCCGTTGGTTCCCACGGGCATAAAGACCGGGGTGGACAGTTCACCGTGGGGCAAAAAAACGGTCCCGGTACGGGCGGCGCAGGAAGGGTCGGCATGGCGGATTGCAAAAATTGGTTCCAAAAATGCCCCCCCTATGTTTTTGCGTTCAGCAGCAATACGAAACCGGCGGGGATAAAGACCAGCACCGGAAACCATGCGCCCACAATGGGGGGGATGTACCCCAGCTTGGCCATCATCATGGTGATCATCTCCGAAACATAGAAGACCACCGCCGCCCCCAGGCTTGTTAAAAGGCTCATGAGCAGAACGTTTTTTCTGAACCTGCCGCCCATGGAAATTGACAGTATCATTATCACCAGTGATACGGTGGAATAGGAAAACCGGTGATAATACTCCGCCTGTGCGCCGATAAAGGGAAGCCCCGCCGCCCGGAGGTCCTGCACGAGATCCCCCGCGTCCCGTACCGGCAGGTCCTCCACCGCCACGGCGTTCCGCCTGAAGGTATCAGGATGCTCCCGGTAGTTGTCCGCATCGTCCAGGGGCCGCACCCGGAGTAAGCCCTCTTCCCAGCGATAAACTACGGCATTGGACAGGTTCCAGTATTCCCCGGTCCATGCCGCCTGGGGAGCGCGGACCAGAGCGACCAAGGCGCCGTCTCCGGCCTGCTCAACGATACTGAGGCCATTCAGGGTATTATTAATACTATCATAATAGTCCACCGAATAGATCACCTCGCCGTTTCTGGCTTTAATCACAATATCAGAATTATTCTCCGTCCGCTGCTGGTGCAGATAGAGCCGGGCAAGATCGTTCTTAACCCTGAGGGTGGGCACCACTACCCGGTCTTCAAAAAAAAAGGCAAACACCGATGCCAGGAGTCCCACCGCAACCAGGGAAATTGAAAAACGCCAGAAGGGTATTCCGGAAGAAAATATGGAGGTAAGCTCATTCCGGGCGTAGAGGTCCCCCAGGGTATAGGCGGCGGCAAAGAGCAGTGATATCGGCATGGCGTAGGAAAAACTTTTGGGAAGGTAATAAAAACAAACCCGGAGAATTTCTTTGACGGGCACCTCGTAGTTAAGGTAGCGCCAGAGATTTGCGAAGAGATCTATCAGCGAAAGGAGCATTACAAACATTGAGGCAGCCACAATAAACACGGGGAAAAACTGGCGCAGAAGATAGCGGTCAAGGATCATTTTCGTGTCCTTATGACAGCCATGATTACCCCGATGGATATGGAAAGGATATTAGGCAGCCACATGGTCCAGAAGGGTGAATAGCCCAGGCGCAGTCCCATGGTCTGACCGCTCAGAAGCAGCGCCCAGTAGATAACGGATATGAACATACCAAAGATAAAGCCCACGGTCTGGCCGCTTTTTTTTGCCAACAGCCCCAGGGACACCGCAAGGAATGCAAAGGAAAGGGCGCCGAAGGGGATGGAAAATTTCTTGTAATACTCAAGCCGGTAGATGAGGAGGCTCCGGTCCTGTTTCAGTGCCGCCGCGGCTTCGGTTTCCCGGACAAAATTCTGGGCGTAATTAGCACGGCGGTTCCATTCGGCATTCTGCGGCCCCTTACGTATGGCCTGCTCCAGGGACAGGGCCTGGTTCAGAGCCTTGTTATACCGCTGATCAAGCCGGGTACGGAGGTTCTCCTGCTTGACTTTAATTTCCCGCCGCACATCGGTGGAACTCATCTCCCGGGGGCCTATGGAGGACACCGCCTGGATAAGATCCTCCTGGGGAACCCAGTAGCGCATAAACCCTGATGAACCGTAATCATAATCCCTGCGGGCCAGTTCCTTTGAGGATTGTATAAAGGCGTCATCCAGATCCAGGCTCAAGCCCTGCTTGCCTCCATCCTTCAGTTCTGCGGTTTTCGCCATGATCACCCGCCGCTCACCATCGCTGGTTTTGTCAAGGATAAGCACATCACTGATGGAGTTTCCCGTAACGTCCCCGGTTACCACCACCGTATCCTTAAAGCGCTTGACCGAGTTTGCCTCCAGTTCCAGCGCCGGTGTGGACACGAGGATTTTTCGGTAGAGCCGGGAAAACTGCACCGTTCCTGCGGGGAGGAGCACATCGTTGGTGACAAAGGACAGGATGGATATAAGGACACCCACCGCCAGAGCGGGAAGAAAAATATTCCGGTAGGACAGCCCCGAAGAAAGGAGCACCAGCACTTCATTATCGGAGCTAAGCCGGCCTACGGTCATCAGGGTTCCTACCAGGGACGCAAAGGGCGCCGACATGGCGACTATGGAGGGCAGCGAATAGAGGACCAACAGGGCTACCTGCATGAAGGGTACCTTCTTGGCTAATATTTCCTGGGCCATGAGCAAAAGCTGGTTCACAAAAAAAATGAAAAAGAAAAAGAGGAAGGCTACCAAAAATGAAAACATCGTTTCTGATACGACATAAAAAAATATGGTGCGGGACAGGGATCGTGAGCTTGCCAAGCTTTTAGTTGCCAAACCGATTTTCATCATATTCCTGTGGATCCGAATCCCCCTTCTCCGCGTTCCGTACCTGACAGGGAAGCGGCCTCAACCATGCGGGCTCTGCATACGGGGGCGATAACAAGCTGGGCTATCCGGTCCCCGTCATGCACCGTAAAAGGCTCCTGCCCCAGGTTGACCAGGATAATCCCCAACTCCCCCCGGTAATCACTGTCAATGGTTCCCGGGGAATTGAGCACCGTTACCCCCCATTTGGCGGCCAGCCCTGAACGGGGCCGGACCTGGGCTTCATACCCGGGCGTAATCTCCAGGGCTAAGCCCGTAGGGATACGGGCGCGGCCCAGGGGCGGAATCACGATGGGCAGAGGCGTCCTTGCCCTGATATCCGCCCCCGCCGCGCCATCGGTCGCATATTCCGGCAGCCAAGCGGCGGGGTCCAGTTTCAGAACCCGTATCTCTGTTACCGCCTTTAAGCTATCCATGTGCGCCCGGAAGAAGAAAAGAAAAACAACCACAAAGGACACAAAGGGGAAGAAGAGAAACTAACTGTTTTATTCCTTTGTGTCCTTCGTGGTTCAAAACTCTTCATCTTCCTCTTCCTTATTCGACTTCTTCGCCTTTGCGGTTAAAAATTCCCCTCTGTGTCTTCTATAACCAGACACAACCCTAATAACGGCGGGGCCGGTCACGGTCGTTCCTGCGGGGCCGGTCTCCGTCTCCGCGATCAAAGCGGCGCTCACTACGCGGTTCCTCGGCGGGGGCGCCGTCGGGATCAATGGCGTCAATATAGGAGAGGTTGAGCCGCCCCATCTTATCGACCTCAAGGAGCTTGACCGGAATCTCCTGACCTTCCTTGAGAACATCGGTGACCACGGAGATCCGCTCACGGGAAAGTTTGGAAATATGCACCAGGCCTTCTTTGCCCGGCAGTATTTCTACGAATGCGCCGAAGTCCATGATCCGCTTTACCACCCCGTTGTACACCCGGCCCGTTTCGGGGTCCGCCACAATGCCGGTCACCGCCGCCTTGGCCGCCTCGGCATCCTTGGTGTTCTTGCCGTAAATCGTCACGGTCCCGTCGTTTTCAGTGTTGATAGTAACGCTGTACTGCTCGCAGAGGGCCTTGACGTTCTTGCCGCCGGGGCCGATGAGCGCGCCGATCTTGTCGATCTCGATTTTCATGGTGACAATCTTCGGCGCGTATTCGCTGATCTCCGTCACCGGTTTGCTGATGGTCTGGTTCATGATGTTCAGGATGTGGAGCCTGCCCCGCTTGGCCTGGTCCAGGGCTTTCCGCATCACCTCCGGTGAAACGCCGGCGATCTTGATGTCCATCTGGAAGCCCGTGATCCCGTCCTGGGTGCCCGCCACCTTAAAGTCCATGTCCCCCAGGTGATCCTCGTCACCCAGGATGTCGGATAGCACGGCGTAGCGGTCACCGGGGCCGCCCTTGCCTTCGGTGATGAGCCCCATGGCAATACCCGCGACCGGCTTCTTCATGGGAACACCGGCGTGGAGCATGGCGAGGGTACCCCCGCAGACCGAGGCCATGGAGGAGGAACCGTTGGATTCCATGATCTCCGAAACCACCCGGATGGTGTAAGGGAATTCCGCCTTTTTGGGTACCATGGCTTCCAGGGACCGGCGGGCAAGGTTGCCGTGACCGATTTCCCGGCGGCCCGTACCCATGCGGCCCGTTTCGCCCACCGAATAGGGGGGGAAGTTGTAGTGGAGGAGGAAGTTTTCCCGCTTGTCACCTTCGATATCATCAAAGATCTGCTCGTCAAAAACCGTACCCAGGGTGGTAACCACCAGGGCCTGGGTTTCACCGCGGGTAAAGAGGGCGGAACCGTGGGTCCGGGGGAGGATGTTTATTTCGCAGGTGATGTCCCGGATGTCCTCGGTACCCCGGCCGTCCACCCGGATGCCCTTGTTCAGGATTGATGCCCGGAGTATTTCGTATTGAAGATCCTCAAAAAGCGCGTCAAAGAGCTTCTTCTGGTTTTCATCCTCAAGCTGCGCCTTATACTGGGCGGCAAGATCCGCCTTAACTTCGTGTATGGCATTGTGCCGTTCCTGCTTGCCCTTGAGGAAGCAGGCCGTTTCCAGCCGGGCATAAGCGGCCGAACGGATTGCGTCGGCGTTTTCCAGGGTGTAGGGCACTTCGAGCAGGGGAAGCTTTTCCTTTCCCGCCAGTTCCCGGAGTTTTTCCTGGAGATTGCACAGTTCGGTGATAGTCTGCTGAGCTTTTTCCAGGGCGGCGATTATCAGGTCCTCATCGACCTCCTTGCCCCCCCCTTCCACCATGGTGATCCCTTCCTTCGTTCCGGCAACCACGATTTCCAGGGTGGACTTTTCGATTTCCTCGTAGGTGGGGTTGACGATGAGCTGACCGCCAACGGAACAAACCCGTACCCCGGCAGCGGGACCGCCGAAGGGGATGTCCGAAATATGGACCGCGGCGGAGGCGGCGACAATGGCCAGCATATCCGGAGGGTTGACCATGTCGGTGGAAATAGTGGTAGGCACCACCTGGATTTCCCTGCCGAAGCGCTTGTCAAAGAGGGGCCGCATGGGCCGGTCGATGAGCCGGGACACCAGGATTTCCTTGTCCTTGGGCCGGGTCTCCCGTTTGATAAAGCCCCCGGGGATCTTCCCGGCGGCGTAGTACTTCTCGTTGTAGTCCACCGTGAGGGGGACGTAGTCCAGACCTTCCTGGGCATTGGCTGATGAACAAACCGTGGCGATTACCACGGAACCCGCGTATTGGGCGAATACGGACCCGCCGGCCTGTTTCGCGATTTTACCGGTCTCAAGGATCAATTCCTTGCCGGCAATTTGATAACTTACTCGTTGAACCATATACTCCTGTCTTTGTTTTCTGCATAATACCGGCGCACGTTTTTTTAAACGATCGCCGGGCCGTGGCGCCGTCGTTGACGGTGATTTACTTGCGGAGACCAAGCTCTTTGATCAGAGCCCGGTACTTCTCCAGATTGGTCCGCTGAAAATATTTCAGCATTCTTCGGCGTTGTCCGACGAGGATCAATAAGCCCCGCTGGCTGGACTTATCCTTCTTGAACTGCTTACAATGCTCGGTAAGCTGGTTGATCCGCTCCGTGAGCAGGGCGATCTGTACTTCCGACGTTCCGGTGTCTTTGTCGTTTTTACCGAACTTGTTTACCAGGGAAGTTACACTTTCTTTGGTTAAAGCCATTTATTTACACTCCTATTGGGAACCGTTTAAAAATTCAATGCGCACCGCATTGAAAGGTGTCGGAATAAAAACGCCATCCCTATTGATGGAAACATCCATTTCTATCCCTGTCGGGGAATCCTCAAAAAGTACTACCGGGTACCGGCCGGGCGGCGGCATGATTCGGTTTTTGGCGGCCAAGTCAAAACGTACTCCGCCGGGTCCGGGGGTAGCGGACAATCCGGCAAAATCAATTTCAACCCTTCGACCGAGAAGCGCCGACGCCTCAACGAGGCCGCCGGCGGCAATCGCGGCGCGGATACGGCTTGAACTGATGCGCGCTCCCCCGGCCATAAGGGGCTCCACCACTTCCGTGGGGATCCCCGCCGCCCGGTTCATTGCTTGAATGAGCGCCGCATCGGTAGAATGCCGGTAGCCGCAACGAAAATTACTGCCAATTACCAAACGATGCAGATTACCCCGATCCTGTAACAGATCGATGAATTCCTTGCCACTTAGTTTACTGAATTTTTCAGAAAAGTCAATCATGACCGCAAGGGCGACCCCCATTTGTTCAAATAAACGGAGCTTTTGGTCCACCCCCATGATATCACCTTCAGTGGTTTCAGGCCGCAGCACGAATTTCGGGCTCCGGGTAAAGCTTACCACCACCGGGTATAAGCCTGACGAAAGCACCCGTTCCAGCAGCGCCTGATGCCCCCGGTGGATACCGTCAAAGACCCCGATGGTCATGGCGGTACCATTGGGATCGGCGATGCCGCCGGCGGCAAACTCCGCCCAGTCAAGCACCCGCATGAACATACCCATAGGACCAAGCGTTCAAGGAGAACGGGCGGTCAGACCTGCGGTTACCACCGGCGCCTTGTTTTTTCACGATTACCGCCACAAAGGCGCCGTCACAAAACACCCCCAGGGATTCCGAATCAGGAGAACTTGTCCGCGGATTTTCACGGATTAACGCGGATTTAAGATTATTAATCTTATTTAATCCGTGTAAATCCGTGTAATCCGTGGATAAATTTCTTAGTTCAGGAACATCTTCCAAAAGCCTGTTCAAAGGCTTCCCCTGACGCATACTTTTCGCAGCGGCCTCATCCACAGGTATCCAGGGCAAGTTTAGGGCATTGAAGGTTTCCGGGCTGATAGGGCGCAGGGCGACGGCCAGAGCCAGCGAGTCCATGGGAACCGCATCGCCAAGGTCAAAACCCGCCACCCGCTTCCGTTCCAGGCTAGCCAAGTGGGCGCGGGAACCTGCGGCCAGGGCTATATCACGGGCCAGGGAACGGACGTAGGTACCCTTAGAACAGTGTACGTACACACAGGCCAGGGGGGGCTCGTATGAGCGGAGTTCCAGGGCATGGATCGTGACAGGCCGCTTTTCCATCCGCACCTCCGCGCCGGACCGGGCAAGCTGATAGGCGCGCTTTCCTTCTATATGAATAGCCGAATATGCCGGGGGGGCCTGCATTATATCACCCCTGAACCGGGTTAGGGCTTGTTCAAGCTGTTCCCGGCTGGGGACTTCCCCTGTTTCTACCGGCGTTCCTTCCGGGTCCAGGGTATCGGTTTCTACGCCGAAACGGATAACCCCTTCGTACTGCTTATCGCAACGGTCAAACCAGGGGCTCAGTTTTAAAGCCCAGCCTGCCAGGACCACCAGGAGCCCCGAGGCAAACTTGTCCAGGGTACCGGTGTGCCCCACCTTGCGGGTTCCCAGGGCTTTCTTTACGGCGTTAAGGGAATCAAAGGAGGTATAGCCGGGACTTTTATTGAGCAGCAGGATACCGGCGGGACCTACCGTGTCCCCAGCATCATTCCCAGAACCTACGGTGTTCTCAGTCACGAACAAGGCCCTCTATTTTTTGTACCAACTCAAAGCCCTCCCGTATGCCCTGGTCCTCGTGGAACCGGAGCCGGGGGGTCTGGCGGATACGCATCATTTTAGCAAGCTGGGACTGGATGAAACCGGCGGCGCTTTGCAAGCCCTCGACTCCCGTACTAAGCCCGGCGGATTTATAGCTTGAAACATAAACATCGGCGTAGGCAAAGTCCCGGGAAACCGTGACATGGGTGATGGAGAGAAAGGGGTCCACCCGGGGGTCCTTCACCTTCCCCTCCACAATGAGACCGCCAATCTTTTCCTGGATAAGCCGCCCTACCCGTTCGGTTCTATATTCCGGCATACATCAGTTGGCCGCAAGTTTCCGCGCCACTTCCACTACCTCAAAGACCTCAAACTGGTCCCCCACCTGGAGGTCGTCAAATTCCTCAAGCCCTATACCGCACTCATATCCTGCGGCAACCTCCCGTGCATCGTCCTTGAAGCGCCTGAGGGAGGCAATTTTGCCGGTATGGATGACGATCTCTTCCCGGATAACGTTGATGCTGGCGCTCCGCTTGACCGTGCCGGTAAGCACATAACAGCCGGCGATGGTCCCAATCTTGGGCACCTTGAAGGTTTCCCGGACTTCCACCGAGGCGATAATAACCTCCTTGGTATCGGGCTTGAGCATCCCCTCCATGGCCAGTTGGATTTCCTCCACCGCCTTGTAGATGATGTTGTAACGCCGGATGTCCACCTTTTCCTGATCCGCCAGCAGCCGGGCTTTTGGCACGGGCCGCACGTTAAAGCCGATGATGATGGCGTTGGAGGCGATGGCCAAGTCCACATCCCCTTCGTTGATTGCGCCGGGGAGGGCCTGGATGACATTAAGCCGCACCTCTTTGGTGGAAAGTTTTTCCAAACTTGCCCGGAGCGCCTCTGCGGAACCCTGGACATCGCTCTTGATAATGACCTTCAGTTCCTGGATGGCCCCGGCGTTGATGGTATCCGAAAGGTTATCCAGGGTAACCTTGACGAGATTCTTGGAGCTCTCAAAGCGCTTCAATTCCTGGCGCTTGGCGGAAATGCCCCGGGCCACCTTTTCGTCCTCCACCACTTGCAGGGGGTCCCCGGCGTCGGGGATACCCTCAAAGCCCAAAACTTCTACCGGCATGGCGGGGGTAGCGAACTCAACCTTCTTGCCCTTGTCATCAAAGAGGGCGCGGACCTTGCCGGGCCAGACCCCGGCCACAAAGGAGTCACCAATGGTCAGGGTGCCCCGTTCCACCATCACCGTGGCGACAATGCCCCGGCCATGGTCGATTCGGGATTCCAGAACCTTCCCTTCGGCGTTGCAATTAAAGTTTGCCTTGAGGTCGAGTATCTCCGCCTCAAGCAGTATGGCGTCGATGAGTTTGTCGATGCCCTCCTTTTTCAGGGCAGATAGCTCCACAAACATGGTCTGGCCGCCCCAGTCTTCGGGCATAAGGCCCAGATCGGAAAGCTGGCTCTTCACCTTGTCTGGGTTTGCCTCGGGCTTGTCCATTTTGTTCACCGCAACGATGATAGGGACATTGGCGTCCCTGGCGTGGTTGATGGCCTCAATGGTCTGGGGCATGACCCCGTCATCGGCGGCTACCACCAGAACCACGATATCCGTGACCTGTGCGCCCCGTGCCCGCATACGGGTAAAAGCCTCATGGCCGGGGGTGTCAAGGAATGCTATCCTCCCGTTGGGGGTGTCCACCGTATAGGCCCCGATATGCTGGGTAATACCGCCGAACTCCCCGGCAACCACGTCGGTACTGCGGATGGCGTCCAGGAGTTTGGTCTTCCCGTGATCCACATGGCCCATGACGGTAACCACCGGGGGGCGGGGCTGGAGGGAGGCGTCATCATCGGAGGAAGTGGCGATCAGGGTTTCGTCGTAGAGGCTGACGATCTTCACGTCCGCCCCGAATTCCGCCGCAAGGATGGTGGCGGTTTCCGCATCTATCTGCTGGTTGATGGTAACCATCTGCCCCATGCTCATAAGCTTGTGGATCAGGTCCGATGCCTTGAGGTTCATCTTCCGGGCCAGTTCGGAAACCGATACTACTTCCATTATATCAATGGATTTAGGCACCGGGTTGGCTACCTGGGTGATCTTCTTCTTGGACTGGAGGAGCTTCTCCTGCATCTCCTGTTCTTTCCGCTGATAGACCGATTTTCTGGCCTTAAAGGACTTTTTTACCGGTCCCTTGTTATCCGCCAGGGGAAGCGGAGGCGGGCCGCCTCTTTGACCGCCCATACCGGGTCTGCCGCCGGGGCCGCCGGGACCACCAGGACGATAGCCGCCTTGGCCGGGACTGCCGGGACGATAGCCGCCCTGACCGTAGCCACCGGGACGGTTGCCGCCGCCGCCGAAACCGCCGGGTCGGGGTCCTCCCTGATTAAAGCCGCCCTGATAGCCGCCGGGACGGCTGCCGCCTGAACCGGCGCCGCCGGGTCCGCCATAGGGCCGGGGACTTCCCTGACCGCTGCTATAGGGACGGGGACCGCCGGAACCGCCGCCGCCGGGTCCGTTGTAGGGACGGGGACCGCCCTGGCCGCTGCCTTCGGGACGGGGCCCCACGGGACGGCCGCCAACCTTACCCGCCGCGCCCGCAGGCCTCGGGGGGAAGGGTGCGCCGGATCGCGGGGAACCATCGTTCCGGGACTGGGGACCGGGGGTTCGGGGCGGGGGGGGGCCCACAGGACGACCGCCAACCCTGCCGGCTGCCGCTATGGGCCGCTGGGTATTGGGCATGGAATTTACCCGGGGAGCAGCTGCTTCCGGGGCTTCAACTACCGGCGCCTTCGCTTGGGGCTCTGCGACATCCCCTTCGGGACTTCCCCCTGCCGGAGGCCGGGACGATACCACAATTTTTGGCTGAGGCTTCTTTGCACCGTTCTCCTTGAACGCAGGAGCAGAGACCTTTTTCTTGACCACAACCACCTTACGGCGACCGCTCTCCTTGAGCGTCTGGTCACTATGCTCCGCACCCCCTTTAGGGGTTTCCGAAGCATCCTGCTCACTCTTCTGATGCTTGATGAGTTCTACCTTTGGTTTTTGCGTAGTGTCTAATTCCTCAGCCATGTTCCACCTTTATTCATCCTCAAACTCAAAACTCAATCCGATACCGCAATTCGGACAATTGGTCATATCCACGGTTATCTTTGCGCCGCATTCAGGGCAGTCATATTCCTCCGCCTCCACGGCAAGACCTGCTTCCTCGTCCTCACCGGCTGGGGCAGGGCTTGTTTCAGCGAACCCTTCGGCTTCCTCCCCCGCTTCTTCGGGAGCGCCCTCTTCATACTCCTCTCCCGCTTCTTCTTCCACCACTTCCACAAACTCTTCGATGAGCAGCCGCAGCGCGGAAACCTGTTCCGCGGTGATTCCCTTGAGCGCGGCGGTTTCCTCTTCCGAAAGGGCAAGGAAGTCTTCTATAAAGTCGATATCGTTTTCCAACAAAGCGGCGGCAACCTGGGCATCCACCCCGGGAAGCTCGGATATCCGGGAAAGCTCTTCCCCGTAGCCCTCTGCATCCCCGAACAGTTCCGATACCGCCCGCCGGGATTCGGAGGCGATATCCATTTCCCCAAACTGGGCGTCGGTCTTAACGTCGATATTCCAGTCCACCAGCCGGTTTGCCAGCCGCACGTTGAGGCCCTGCTTGCCGATAGCCAGGGACAGTTGGGTATCTCCCACCACCGCCAAGGCCTGATGTTTGCTCTCGTCCAGGAGGATCACTTCCCGGACCTCCGCCGGAGACAGTGCGTTTTTGATGAAGCGGCGGGGATCAGGGTCGTACTTGAGGATGTCTATCTTTTCCCCCTCCAGTTCCCGGATAACCGCCTGGATACGTACCCCTTTCAGGCCTACGCAGGCCCCCACGGGGTCCACATCATCCCGGTTGGAATAGACCGCCAGCTTGGTGCGGTACCCCGCTTCCCGGACGATCTTGTGGATCTCCACGGTTTTATCGTAGACCTCGGGCACCTCAAGCTCAAAAATGGCCCGGACAAAGTCGGTGTGGGTCCGGGAAAGAACCACCTGGAGCCCCGCAGGGGTCTTGTTCACCTCGGTAATCAGGGCTTTGATGCGGTCGTTAACGTGGTAGACCTCACGGGGGGACTGGAGTTTCTTGGGAAGTATCCCCTCCAGCTTGCCCAGGTCCACATAGATGGTCCCGTTCCGCTCCCGCTGATAGTACCCGATGATGATCTCCCCCACCTTATCAATGTATTCCGAATACAGGGAGTCCTTCGTTATTTCCCGGATGGACTGCTTGGCGGTCTGCTTGGCGCTCTGCACCGAAATACGGTCAAAGTCCTTGGGGTCCACCTCGATAAGCAGTTCATCGTCAATATCCGCTTCCGGGTTGAGTGTCCGGGCTTCCTCCAGGTCTATTTCCGAAACCGGATCGTAGACCCCGTCAACGACTTTTTTCTGCGCATATATTGATACCCCGGTATTGGTATCATTAAACCGGACAATGGCGTTATCCGCATTGCCAAACTTCCGCTTATAGGCCGCCAAAAGGGTATCTTCTATGGTTCTGAGGACAAGCTCCTCCGACATACCCCGATCCTGGATAAGCTGGTGGATTGCCTCCGACATATCTGTAGCCACGAGCTTAAACCTCCCCCATGTTTTCTATTGTATCATCGAGTTTCGCCTTAGCGATACACTCATACGTTAACGCTGTCATACTACCATCCTTTCCTTTAAGAACGATGCCATTTTCATCCGCTGACCGGAGAACCCCTCCGGTCCAGTCGCTTATATCCGTGCGGTAACACCGCACCCCCCGGCCCAGGTAATGGACGAATTCCCTGCCGTCCTTGATCACCCGGTCTATACCGGGGGAGCTTAACTCCACATACAGGTCCTGCCCGGGAAAGGCCTGCTCCAGGAGGGGCAGCATGGCATGGTGCACCCGGGAACAATCGTTTACCCCGACGGCGGCTTTGTCTGTCCCGCTTCCCGCTGCCCGGCACACCACCCCCCGAACCTGGACACTGCCCTTATGCCGGGAGAGGGTCAGCTCTACCAGAGCCATCCCCAGGCTACGGGCCACGCCTTCCAGGGTTTCATAGAGCGGCTCCCCGGCGGCCGCCTGTCTGGGGGTATACCTCATTCCACGCCCCTTATTAGGAAATCAAAAAAAAAGGCCGTTCGGAACGGCCCTCTTATATGATATTCCGAATGTCCTATTCACTGTACCTTTGACAATATGTTTTGTCAATAGGCCGAATAGCGATCCCATTATTCTTTTCCGGGAACAAACACGGCGGCCATGTTGACCGAAAGGCCTTCCAGAACCGAGGAAGGAACGGAAGCGTCCCCATGGTAGACTTTCCCCCGGTACGCGCCGTCTTGCAGCACAAAAACCTGTACTGTTTTATGCTCAGGCGATACCACCCAGTATTCCCGAACCCCGGCTTCAAGGTAGAGGTTGAATTTACGGACCAAGTCGTTGCTAATGCTTCCGGATGAAAGGATTTCCACCACCAGATCCGGCGCACCCCGGCAGCCTTCCGGTCCCCGCTTTTCTTTCCCGCAAATTACGGAAATATCGGGCTGAACCACCGTATCGTCGTTTTCGTCTTCTTCATAAAAAAGCCGTACATCGTATGGGGCAGGGCGGACAGTGCAGGGTTTACCCCGCAGAAAAGTAACAAACCAGGCCGTTAATTCGGCAGCTATCGCCTGGTGCTGATCATTCGGGGCCGACATGGCAAAAGCTTCGCCGTCGATAAGCTCATAGCGTTCACCTTCCTTCAATTCCCATGCCTTGTAATCGGAATAGGTAAACTTCCGAACACCACTCATACGAACAGTATGAGTTGGAAAGGAACTTGTGTAAAGGGACCTGCCCTCTGTGTTAAAATTCTTCACCGGTATATCTCATTTTTGGTATGTTTTCTCTAATTTGGAATTACTGTTCTTCCGCAAAGTTCTGTGATAGGATTCGGTACGTAATGGAGGCTTCTCGTGTCGAAAGGGTTAACCCAGCGGGCGCATCGAATATTGA